>NZ_JANLOG010000125.1:0-6139 GCF_025466205.1 Pseudomonas sp. 13B_3.2_Bac1 | reverse complement strand
CTGCAAGCGGCCCCCCCCCCCCCCCCCACCCCAACCCCCCCCCCCCCCCCCCCCCCCCCCCCCCCCCCCCCCCGCTCCCACAGTGGGAATGCATTCCAAGGTAGGAGCTGCCGCAGGCTGCGATCTTTTGCTGTTAATGGGAGTGGCGGGGGACTTCAGCACCTCGGCAGCCGACCAGGAAATCAAAGTCACAACCCTGATCCGCCTGCAGCACATGGTCGATGTACAACTGACGATAGCCGCCGACCAGTAGCTGCTGCGGTGGCTGCAGATCCGCCATGCGCGCCGCCAGTTCGGCATCCGGAATGTCCAGATGCAAACGCCCGCTGGCGCAATCCAGCTCGATCCAGTCGCCTTCCTGCACCACCGCCAACGGCCCGCCGGCCGCCGCTTCCGGGGCGACGTGCAACACCACCGTGCCGTACGCGGTGCCGCTCATTCGCGCATCAGAAATGCGCACCATATCGGTCACACCCTGCGCCAGCAGCTTGGCCGGCAAACCCATGTTGCCGACCTCGGCCATGCCCGGATAACCCTTTGGCCCGCAGTTCTTCATCACCAGAATCGAATCTTTATCGACATCCAGTTCCGGATCATTGATCCGCGCCTTGTACATATCGAAGTTTTCAAACACCACCGCGCGACCCCGATGCTGCATCAATTCAGGCGTGGCGGCGGATGGTTTGAGCACCGCACCCAGAGGCGCCAGATTACCGCGCAACACGCAGATACCACCGTCAGCGCGGATCGGATTGTCGAGGGTACGGATCACTTCGTCCTCGCCATAAATCGGCGCGTCCTTGGTGTTCTCGCCTAGCGATTTACCGTTGACGGTCAGCGCGTCCGGATTGGGAATCAGATTGGCCTCGCCGAGACGCCGCAGCACCGCCGGCAAGCCCCCGGCGTAGTAAAACTCTTCCATCAGGAAACGTCCGGACGGTTGCAGATCGACGATGGTCGGCATGCCGCGCCCGATGCGCGTCCAGTCGTCCAGATCCAGTTCGACGCCGATGCGACCGGCGATGGCTTTCAGGTGAATCACTGCGTTGGTCGAACCGCCAATAGCCGCGTTGACCCGAATGGCGTTTTCAAAGGCTTCCTTCGTCAGAATCTTCGACAGTCGCAAGTCTTCGCGCACCATCTCCACCGCGCGCATGCCGGACATGTGCGCCAACACGTAACGCCGCGCATCGACTGCCGGAATCGCCGCGTTGTGCGGCAACGACGTGCCCAGTGCTTCGGCCATGCAAGCCATGGTCGACGCGGTGCCCATGGTGTTGCAGGTACCCGCCGAGCGTGACATGCCGCCCTCGGCCGCGAGGAAATCGTCGATGGTGATAGTGCCGGCCTTGACCTGTTCGCTGAGCTGCCAGACCACCGTGCCGGAGCCGATGTCCTTGCCCTTGTGCTTGCCGTTGAGCATCGGCCCGCCGGTGACGACGATCGCCGGCACATCGCAACTGGCCGCGCCCATCAGCAGCGCCGGAGTGGTTTTGTCGCAGCCGGTCAACAGCACCACGCCGTCAATCGGGTTGCCGCGAATCGCTTCTTCGACGTCCATGCTCGCCAGGTTGCGAGTGAGCATGGCGGTCGGTCGCAGGTTCGACTCGCCATTGGAGAACACCGGGAATTCCACCGGAAAGCCGCCAGCCTCGATCACCCCGCGTTTGACGTGCTCCGCAATCTGGCGGAAATGCGCGTTGCACGGGGTCAGTTCCGACCATGTGTTGCAGATGCCGATGATCGGCTTGCCGTGAAACTGGTGGTCGGCGATGCCCTGATTCTTCATCCAGCTGCGGTACATGAAGCCGTTCTTGTCGGCCGTGCCAAACCATTGGGCCGAGCGCAGGGTGGGTTTCTTCTCAGACATGATCGGTTCTCTTATTGTAAGACTATTGTTTGCGAGTCATGGCTAAACATATGCGCAAAATCGCCGCTTTGGAAGTGTTGTTGGGTAATTAGTATTACTATATAGTCGTTTTCGGTGGAGGGATTGGCCCTGGCGGTTTTCCGCGAGAGGCGTCCCCCGAGGTTCTATAAAAACAACAATCGGAGACCGATCCCATGAGCCAGGAACTGCGGCTTGTTCGCCGCATCACGCTGAAACTGATTCCCTTCCTGATCCTGCTATACCTGATCGCCTATGTGGATCGCTCCGCCGTCGGCTTCGCCAAGCTGCACATGGGCGCCGACATCGGCATCGGTGACGCGGCCTATGGCCTCGGTGCCGGGCTGTTTTTCATTGGCTACTTTCTTCTCGAAATCCCCAGCAACCTGATGCTCGAACGCTTCGGTGCGCGGCGCTGGTTTGCGCGGATCATGATCACCTGGGGCGCAATCACCATCGGCATGGCCTTCGTCCAAGGGCCGCACAGTTTCTACGTGATGCGCTTTCTGCTCGGCGCGGCGGAGGCGGGGTTCTTCCCCGGCGTTCTCTACTACATCACCCAATGGTTCCCGGTGCGCCATCGCGGCAAGATCCTCGGCCTGTTCATCCTCTCTCAACCGATCGCGATGATGATCACCGGCCCGGTGTCCGGCGGCTTGCTGGGCATGGACGGCATCCTCGGTCTGCACGGCTGGCAGTGGCTGTTCATCGTCATCGGCACCCCGGCGATCCTCCTGACCTGGCCGGTATTGCGCTGGCTGCCCGACGGCCCGCAGAACGTGAAGTGGATGGATCAGGCCGAGAAAGACTGGCTGACCGGCGAACTGAAAAAAGATCTTCAGGAATACGGCCAGACCCGTCACGGCAACCCGCTGCATGCGCTCAAAGACAAACGCGTGTTGCTGCTGGCGCTGTTTTACCTGCCGGTGACCCTGAGCATTTATGGCCTCGGCCTGTGGCTGCCGACGCTGATCAAACAGTTCGGCGGCAGCGATCTGGTGACCGGTTTTGTCTCGGCGGTGCCGTACATCTTCGGCATCGTCGGTCTGCTGATCGTGCCGCGCAGTTCCGACCGCATGAATGATCGCTACGGCCATCTGGCGGTGCTCTATGTACTGGGTGCGCTGGGCCTGTTCTTCAGCGCGTGGCTGACCCTGCCGGTGGCGCAATTGGCGGCGCTGTGTCTGGTGGCGTTCGCGCTGTTTTCCTGCACGGCGGTGTTCTGGACCTTGCCGGGGCGGTTCTTTGCCGGCGCGAGTGCAGCGGCGGGGATCGCCCTGATCAACTCGGTGGGCAACCTCGGCGGGTACATCGGGCCGTTCGTGATCGGGGCGTTGAAGGAGTACACCGGGAATCTGGCTTCGGGGTTGTATTTCCTGTCGGGGGTGATGGTGTTCGGATTGATCCTCACAGCCATCGTCTACCGCGTGCTCGAGCGCAAACACGCGCTGCCGGCCGAGCAATTTGCCGCCAGCGCACGCGGCGCCACAAGAACCTGACTGGCCGACACCGACCTTGTGGGAGCGAGCTTGCTCGCGAAGAGGTCGGCACATTCAACATTTGTCGTGACTATTACACCACCTTCGCGAGCAAGCTCGCTCCCACAGGAATCAGCGGTGTTTTTGAGGGAATAGGAGAAGAATATGCATCTGGTTCAATTCGAATTGATTAACGGCGAGCGCCGCGTCGGCGTGGTCGACAACGGTCTGGTCCGCGAAGTGCAGGACGCCCGCAGCGTACGCGATCTGGCGTTGGCCGCGATCGAGGCCGGCAGCACCCTTGAACAGCAGGTGCAGACCCACGGCCTCGGCATCCATCACGACTACGCCGAGCTGCTGAACACCCGGCGCATCCTGCCACCGCTGGACCATCCCGATCCTGCGCACCTGCTGGTCAGCGGCACCGGCCTGACGCATTTGGGCAGCGCCTCGGCCCGGGACAAGATGCATCAACAGGCCGGCGACGAAGCGCAAATGACCGACACCATGCGCATCTTCAAATGGGGCGTGGAGGGCGGCAAACCGGCGGCGGGGCAGGCGGGTGTGCAACCGGAATGGTTTTACAAGGGCGACGGCAGCATCGTCGTGCGTCCGGGCGAGGCCTTCCCGTTACCGCCGTTTGCCGAGGATGCCGGCGAGGAACCGGAAATGGCCGGGCTCTACGTCATTGGCCACGACGGCAAACCCTGGCGCCTCGGTTTCGCGGTGGGCAACGAGTTCTCCGACCACGTCATGGAGCGCAAGAACTACCTGTACCTGGCCCACTCGAAACTGCGCAGTTGCAGCTACGGCCCGGAACTGCGCACCGGCGAACTGCCGCAGCATCTGGCCGGCACCAGCCGCATTCTGCGTGACGGTGAAGTGCTGTGGCAGAACGAATTCCTCAGCGGCGAAGCCAACATGTGCCACAGCCTCGCCAACCTCGAATACCACCATTTCAAATACCGCCAGTTCCTGCGTCCCGGCGACGTGCACATTCACTTTTTCGGCACCGCGACCCTGTCGTTCGCCGATGGCATCCGCACCCAACCCGGCGACCGGTTTGAAATCAGCCAGGCCGAATTCGGCGCACCGCTGGTCAACGGCATCGCGCCGGCAGCAGCGGCTTTTCAACCGGACAGCATCGGCACCCTTTAAGGAGCTCCCATGACTCAGATTCTCGGTCACAACTACATCGGCGGGCAGCGCAGCGCAGCGGGCAACGTCAAACTGCACAGCGTCGACGCGACTACCGGCGAACACCTGCCGTACGATTTCATTCAGGCGACTGAAACCGAAGTCGATGCCGCCGCCAAAGCCGCTGCCGCAGCGTACCCGGCCTATCGCAGCCTCAGCGCTGAACGCCGCGCGCAATTTCTCGACGCGATTGCCGATGAGCTGGATGCGTTGGGTGATGATTTCGTGGCCGTGGTCTGTCGCGAAACCGCGTTGCCGGCGGGGCGCATTCAGGGCGAGCGCGGGCGCACCAGCGGCCAGATGCGCCTGTTCGCCAAAGTCCTGCGGCGCGGTGATTTCTACGGTGCGCGAATCGATCTGCCACTGCCGGATCGCCAGCCGTTGCCGCGCCCGGATCTGCGGCAGTACCGCATCGGCCTCGGCCCGGTCGCGGTGTTTGGCGCGAGCAACTTTCCGCTGGCGTTCTCGACGGCTGGTGGTGACACCGCTGCCGCGCTGGCCGCTGGTTGCCCGGTGGTGTTCAAGGCTCACTCGGGTCACATGGCAACCGCTGAACTTGTCGCCGACGCACTGATTCGCGCCGCCGAAAAAACTGCGATGCACATCGGTGTGTTCAACATGATTTACGGCGGCGGTGTGGGCGAGTGGCTGGTCAAGCATCCGGCGATCCAGGCCGTCGGTTTCACCGGTTCGCTCAAGGGCGGTCGGGCACTCTGCGACATGGCGGCGGCGCGGCCGCAACCGATTCCGGTGTTCGCCGAGATGTCGAGCATCAACCCGGTGATCGTTCTGCCGCAAGCCTTGGCTGAGCGTTCAGAGTCCATCGCCCGCGACCTGACCGCCTCGGTGGTGCAGGGCTGTGGTCAGTTCTGCACTAATCCGGGATTGGTCATCGGTATTCGTTCGCCGCAGTTCAGCGCCTTCGTCCAGCAAGTCGCCGGGCTGATCGGCGATCAACCGGCGCAGACCATGCTCAACGCCGGCACCCTCGGCAGCTACGGCCAAGGCTTGCAGAAACTCTTGGTGCATTCCGGCATTGAGCATTTGGCGGGTCAGCCGCAGCAGGGCAATCAGGCGCAGCCGCAATTGTTCAAGGCCGATGTCAGCCTGTTGATCAACAGCGATGAAGTGTTGCAGGAGGAAGTGTTCGGCCCGACCACGGTGATCGTCGAAGTGGCGGACAAGGCCGAGCTCAGCGCGGCACTGCAGGGCCTGCACGGCCAACTGACGGCGACGATGATCGGCGAGCAGGCCGACTTCGAGCGCTTCCCGGAGCTGACGCCGTTACTTGAACAGAAGGTCGGGCGGATCCTGCTCAATGGTTATCCGACCGGGGTCGAGGTGTGTGACTCGATGGTGCATGGCGGGCCGTATCCGGCGACGTCCGACTCGCGCGGTACGTCGGTGGGGACGCTGGCGATCGATCGCTTCCTGCGTCCGGTGTGCTTCCAGAATTACCCCGACAGTTTGCTGCCGGAACCGCTGAAGAATGGCAATCCGCTGCGCATTCAGCGCCTGGTGGATGGCAAGCCCTCTCGCGACGCGCTGTAACTGCCAGCCAATATCCCTGTGGGAG
>NZ_JANLOG010000002.1:0-6571 GCF_025466205.1 Pseudomonas sp. 13B_3.2_Bac1 | reverse complement strand
TCTTCAACGTCAAAAGATCGCAGCCTTCGGCAGCTCCTACACGTATGCGTGATCGAAAAATCTGCGCTCGATAGGTTTTCTCCAACGCTGAGATAGAAGGCCTGAATAATCAACCAAGCTGATGGTTACTATGGGAAACCCTGAGTGGTTACCGCGGCTTTTTTGATCGATCCTGACGGCACTGAAACATGCCCACGGAGAACATCATGGCCAGTTCAATCATCACCTCAGCCAAGCGCGGCGCCTACCTGGCCATCGGTCTTTACCTGGCCCTGGTGCTGTTCGTCAGCATCGCCGCGCAAACCCAACACAGCTTCGACGCACCGATCCAGGTCGCACACCCCGGCATCCAGTTCGAACACCGCGCAGACGTGCTGGTTGATCGTGCTGAACTCGCAGGAGTGGGCGGAGCATGAAAGGTTACAGACTCTGGGTCATCGCCGGACTGGCACTGATGACCAATGGCGCGGCGTTACTCGGCTTCGGTCAAGGCTCGGTCGGCGCGCTGGCACGGGCCATAGAGGCTAATCACAGCATTGCGCATAACATCGAACGGGCAAATACCTTGGGGCTGATGGCCGGCAACCCACCGGTAAAAGTCTCGGCCGATTTTCTCGGCCCCTTCGAAGTGGATTGCATGGCACTCGGCATGTGCGACGCACTCGCCTAGACAACACGAACCACTGTGGCGAGGGAGCTTGCTCCCGCTGGGTTGCGAAGCAGCCCCAAATGCGGCGATCGCCTATTTCTGATGATCCGTGTTGAATGGTTTTGCGACTGCTGCGCAGCCGAGCGGGACGGTGCGACGACTCGACAAGCTCCCTCGCCACAGGTGCTGTGTGAAGCCGGCGTCGGGGTTACTTCTTCATGATCGCCGTGAACAGCTCGGACTCAAGAAAACCCTGCAACCACGCCTGCAACCGCACATAAGGCGTCTGCGCAAACCACTCGCGATCCACATGCGCAAACTGCCGAACGAACGGCAGCAGCGCGATATCCGCAAGACACGGATGATCACTCAGCAAATAATCCCGACCTTCAAGCAACCCATCCAGCCTCTGCAAAAACACCGCGCCCTCAGCCCGATAAACCTCCATCGGCTGCTCGGGATAGCGCTCGGCGTATTTGTAGCGATTCAGATGCAGCTTGAATGCCTGATCGTTGGCTTCGATCAACTCGGCAATCCGTGAATCGCCGCTCAGCAACCAGTTGTCAGGATCATTCTGCGCCAACGCCCAGCGCATGATCTCCAGGCTCTCATCGATCACTCGACCCGCCGCATCCAGCACCGGCACCGTGCCTTTGGGCGAGATCGCCAGCATCTCGGCCGGTTTGGCCTTGAGGCTGACTTCGACGATCTCCACCGGTACGCCCGAATAACGCAGAGCCATTCGCGCGCGCATCGCGTAAGGGCAGCGGCGGAACGAATACAGCGTGTTCATTTCACCTCCAGCGTGCTCAAACCGTTGCCTTGGCGTTGTACCTGAATCTGTACCGGAATTCGTTCGTGCATTTCCTGTACGTGGGAAATCACCGCGACCTTGCGCCCCTGCGCCTGCAAGCCGTCGAGTGCATCCATGGCCAGTTGCAGCGACTCCGGATCGAGGCTGCCGAAGCCTTCGTCGATGAACAGCGATTCGATCTTCAGCGTGCTCGACGCCATCGATGCCAGGCCCAGTGCAAGGGCCAGCGACACCAGGAAGGTCTCGCCGCCGGACAGCGAATGCACCGAGCGCAATTCGTCGCCCATCTCGGTGTCCATCACCAGCAGGCCGAGCATGCTGCCGCCGCGTTTCAGGCGATAGCGTTTGACCAGTTGGCGCAACTGCACGTTGGCGTGATGCACCAGCAGATCAAGGTTGTAGGCCTGGGCGATCTTGCGGAAGGTGTCGCCGGTGGCCGAGCCGATCAAGGCATTGAGTCGCGCCCAGCGCTGGTACTCGGCATAGGCGTCGGCAATCTGCTGCGCGAGTGCCTGATTGGCGTTTTGCCGGCGCTGATCTTCGGCCTGTTCGGCGCGCAGTTCGGCGCACTGTTGCTCGCTGAGGTTGAACTGGTTCTGCAGATCGGCGAGGGCGCCGGCGAGTTGTTCGGCATCAAGATTGCCGTTGTGCTGCGCCTGATGATCGGCCAGACGCTGATCACGTTCCTGCAGCAGCACCTTGGCCTGTTCGATGGCTTTTTCGTTGTGCTGCAAGCGCTGGCGCAATTCGCTGAGCTGCGTGTCATCGACGCGCAGCAAGTCTTCGAGACCACCGTCATCCAGCTCCGGATGACGGCCGCGCCAGTCGGCAATCTTCTGTGTCAGCTCATTGTCTTCGTTTTGCAGTGCCTGCAAGCGTTCCTGCTGCGCCTTGAGTTCGGCGCCAATCTGCACCCGTTGCGTGCGCACGTTCTGCAGTTCCGCAGCCGTGCTGGTCTCGGCGTTGCGCGCCTGCTCCACGGCCTGCTCCAGTTGCTGCTGCCAGTGCTCGGCGCTGCTGTGTTCGCCCAGCAGTTGCGCGAGTTGCGCCTGGCAGGCCTGTTGTTGTGCGGCCAGTGCGCTGAACTGCTGCTCGGCGCTTTGCAATTGCTGGACGCGGCTGTGTTGGCGATCCTGTTCTTTCTCCAGGGTCTGCTGGCGTTGTTGCTGTTCCGCCAACTCTTCCTTTTGCTGATCGACTTGCGCCAGACGCTCGGCAATCTGCCGATCCAGCTGCATGAAGGTCGCCGCCGGCTCGACGCGCAAGGCTTCGAGGGTGTCGGCCGGCAGCAGGCTGGCGAACGCGGTGAGCTCTTCGTCGAGACGCTGACGGTCGCTGCTCAGTTCGCGCTGTTGACTGCTCAGGTGCTGCGCCGCTTGCTGATGCGCGGTTTCGGCGTTGCGCAGTTGCTGGGTCAGGCGCGCCGCATCCTGTTGCAGGGTGAGCAGGGCGCTCTGGCGTTGTTCGTCCTGCGTGATGCTCTGGTTCAGTTGATCGGTTTGCCGGGTCAGCCAGGCGTCACGCTTGTCGGCATCCTGATTCAGCAACTGAGGGGCCAGCGGATGCGCCTCCAGACTCGGCGCTAGTGCCTGAAGCTGGGCGGTCAATTGCTCCTGCTGTTGCAACAGCTCTTTCTGCCGGGCGATCACGCCACCGACTTCGGCGCGCAGCTCGGTGAGTTTTTCCTTGAGCTGATCCACCGCTTGCTGCGCGCAGGCCTGCTCGGACTCATCGTGACGGCCGAGGCTTTGCAGCAGCGCTTCCGGCTGATGATACGGATGCTCGTTGCTGCCGCAGACCGGGCAGGGCTGGTCGTCCTGCAACTGCGCGCGCAACTCTTCGACACTGGCACTGCGCGCCAGACGCTGGCGTTCGAGCAGTTCACGGGTGACGTTGAGGGTTTGTTCGGCGATGGTCAGTTCGGCTTTGCTTTTCACCCCATCCTGGGTCAGGCGCTCGCGTTCCTGCTGTGCGTCGAGCAGGCGCTGTTGCAACTCGGCGCCGCGTTTTTCCAGCTCCTGCTGACTGGCCCACAGCCGCGTCAGGTCTTCGATGGCGCGCAGCTGTTTGCGGTTGTCCTGCAACAGAGTGCCGAGGATGCCGATCTGCTCGGCGACCGCATCCGGCTCGGCGCCGGCCTCCTTGAACAGCACTTCCAGTTGCTGCTTTTGCGTGGCCAGCGCTTCGGCGCTTTGGCTTGCATTCTGTTCGAGGGTCGCCAGTTCGGCTTGCCCTTTGTTCAGTCGATTACCGATCAGCATCAACTGTTGCAGACGATCGCGGTAAGCATTCCATGCATCGCTGAGCGGTGCCAGATGAGCACTTTGTTCGAGCTCGGCGGCCATTTTCTGCAGGCGTTCAGCAACTTCAGCCTGTTTTTCCTGCAAGGCTTGAATGGCGCTCTGGCCTTGCGTGCAGGCCTGCTCGGCGGTTTGACGGGCGTCGGCGCTGAGGGCGGTGTCCTTGGCGAGGCGGGCGAGGGTGCTCTGCTCTTCGAAAGCCTGACGCAGCAGCGGGGCGCTTTCGCTGTTGCGCTGCTGCGCTTCGGTCAGGGCGATTTTTGCCGCATCGAGTGCCTGCTCCAGTTGCGTCTGACGCTCATTGAGTTCGCCATGCTGGCGAGTGTGCGCGGCAATTTGTGCGGCCAGCGGCGTCAGTTGCGCATCGAGTTCAGTCTTGCGCGCGAACTGGTGGCGCTGCGGGGCAAGTTGCTCCAGGCGCGTCAGCTTCAGGCGCTCGCCGGCCAGGCTTTCCCACTGTTGCTGCGCACTGTGCAGTTGTTCGGCAGCCGCTTGCTGCGCGTCCTGCAACTGGCGCAAATCCTTGAGCCAGCTGTGTTGTTGTTCCAGTTGCTTGAGTTGCGCCTGCTGCAACTTCAGCTGTTGCTGGGCAGCGTTGAAACGCTCATCCAGTTCGGCCCGGGCTTCGGGGGCGAGCGGGGTGACGCCGGTGGCTTGGTCCTGCAGCAGCTTGTGCGCTTCGCGGGCCTCTTTGGTCTTGTCGAAGGCACGGCGGCCGAGGCGGGTGTAGAGCGCGGTGTCGGTGAGTTTTTCCAGCAGTTCGCTGCGGTCGTTGTCGTCAGCCTTGAGGAACGCACTGAACTCGCTCTGAGCCAGGAGCACGGCGCGGGTGAACTGTTCGAAGTTCAGACCGAGTGCGGCTTCGAGCTGGGTCTTGTACTCGCCTTTCTGGCTGGCGAGCAGTTGATCCTGATCGATGTCACGCAGGCTCTGACGGCTGGCCTGCAACTTGCCTCCAGCCTTTTCCCGGGCGCGGTTGGCTTCCCAGCGCGCACGGTAACGGCGGCCATCGACGCCAACAAAATCCACCTCGGCATACCCTTCGCCGGTGCCGCGCCGCAGCAAGGTGCGCGGGTCGCCGGTGGCGATTTCACCGTCAGCGTCCGGCACCTTGGCGTCGCGACCGGTGTTGTTCAGGCGCGGGACCGCACCGAACAGCGCCAGGCATAACGCGTCGAGCAAGGTACTTTTACCGGCGCCGGTCGGCCCGGTGATCGCGAACAACCCGGCACTGGCCAACGGTTCAGCGGTGAAATCAATCTCGAACGGCCCGGCCAGCGAGGCGAGGTTCTTCAAGCGAATGGCGAGAATCTTCATGGCTGCTCGCCCTCCAGTTGCACGTCTTGCAGCAGTTCGGCGAAGTCCTTGAGCGTCTGTTCATCGACCTCGTTGCCGTAATTGTCGAGCCAGGCGCGACTGAACAGTTCCTGCGGGGTGAGTTGATCAAGTTCAATCAATGCGCTGCCTTCTTCGGCACCATCAGCACCGCGATTGCCGGCGTATTCGGCGGCAATCCGCACCAGGCGCACGGCCTTGCCTTGCAGGGCGTTTTCCACTTGATGGCGCAGATCCGGCTGCGGCTCGTCGAGGGTCACGCGCACCTCCAGCCATGGCTGGCGCTGGGTTTCGGCGAGCAGATCGATGTTCGGCAGGTCGGCCAGTTGCAGCAGAATCTCCGCCAGCGGCGCCGGGCCGATGCGTTGCAGGTTGACCGAGCGCGGGATCAGTTTCGGTTCAACGCTGACCAGCGTTTCGCCGTCGAGGATGATGTCGAGAATCTGATGCTGATAACCGATCTCCGAGAACGACAACGGAATCGGCGAGCCGCTGTAGCGAATGCGCTCCTCACCGTTGACCTTCTGCGGCTTGTGCAAATGACCGAGGGCGACGTAGCTGATGCTCGGCCCAAACAGGCTAGCGGGCAGCGCTTCGGCGTTACCGATGATCAGGCTGCGCTCGGAGTCTTCCGAAACCGAGCCGCCAGCCATGTGCGCATGGCTGATGGCGACCAAGGCCTGACCCGGTTGGCGCTTGGCATTCGCCGCTTCGATCAGCCATTCATGCACCTGACCGATGCCACGCAAATAATTGTCGCCCAGATGCGCACCAGTCACTTCCGCCGGACGCAGGAACGGCAACGCCAGGCACCATGCGGCGATCTCGCCTTGGGCATTCGGCAGCGGCAGCAGCAGACGTTCGGCGTCGAGCTGGCCGTCATCCAGCCACAACACCCGACCCAGCGCATGGGTGCGCAAGCGGCGCATCAACGGCGCCGGCAGCTCGATGCGCGAGCCGGAGTCGTGGTTGCCGGCGATCATCACGATGGTCAGCAACGGTTGCTGCTCGTGGGCGCTGACGATGAAGTCGTAGAGGCGTTCCTGGGCTTTGACCGGCGGATTGACCGTGTCAAAGATGTCCCCGGCAATCAGCAGCACATCCGGCTGCGCCAGTTGCAGTTGGCGCAGCAGCCATTCAAGAAAGCATGCATGCTCGAAATCGCGCTCCTGGCCGTGCAGGTTTTGCCCAAGGTGCCAGTCGGAGGTGTGGAACAGACGCAAGGTGGACTCCGCTACAGAAATAGGTGATGGCCGCGGGGGAGATGATGGGCGGCTAAAGAGGGGGGAGTTTACTGGCAAACGGGCGGGCTTGCCCAAAGGCTTGAAAAGATCAAAAGATCGCGGCCCGAGCCTGAGGCAGCCTCTGCACAAGTCATGCAGGAGCCATCGCAGGCTGCGATCTTTTTGTTTTTTCTTGGGCAAACCGTTTGCCGTCCGTCGCTACTGTCAGATCTGACAGTAGGCAGCCACT
>NZ_JANLOG010000067.1:0-6844 GCF_025466205.1 Pseudomonas sp. 13B_3.2_Bac1 | reverse complement strand
CCTCGCTCCCACAGTTGAATGCATTCTCCTGTGGGAGCGAGCTTGCTCGCGAAGGGGCCTGCAGCATCACCGCAAAACCTATAGCCCCATCTGCTTGCTGATGATCTCGTTCATCACCTCCCGCGTCCCGCCGCCAATCGACAGAATGCGGTTATCCCGATACAGCCGCTCCACCAGACTTTCGCGCATGTAACCCAGACCGCCAAGAATCTGCACCGCTTCGCTGGTGATCCGGTCGGAGGTGTCCGTGGCAACGTTCTTGGCCATGGAAATCTCCTTGATCACGCTCTGCCCCGCCGCCATTTTCGCCGCCTGGCGGTAGGTGAACTCGCGCGATACTTCCAGTGCCGTGGCCATTTCGGCCAGCCGATGCTTGATCACCTGGAACTTGCCGATCGGTTTGCCGAACGCCTCACGCTCGCGCGCCCATTTCAGCGCCTGTTCCAATGCCAGCTGCGAAGTCATGTTGGCCATCAGCGCCAGCGCCAGCCGTTCGCTCTGGAAATTGCCCATGATGCAGGCGAAGCCCATGTTCTCCGCGCCGATCAGATTGCCCACAGGCACCCTGCAATCGTCGAAGAACAGTTCAGCGGTGTCCGAGGCCCACCAGCCCATTTTCTTCAGCTGGCGGCCTACGCTGAAGCCAGGGGTGCCCTTCTCGATCAACAGCAGGCTGATGCCGCCGAAACCCGGCGCTCCGGTGCGCACTGCGACGGTGTAGAAATCGGCGCGCACGCCACTGGTGATGAAGGTCTTGCTGCCACTCACCCGGTAGACGTCGCCGTCACGCACGGCGCGGGTTTGCAGGTTGGCGACGTCGGAACCGCCGCCGGGTTCGGTAATCGCCAGTGCGCTGATTTTCTCGCCGCTGAGCACTGACGGCACGACACGGTCGCGCACCTCGGGCCGGGCCCATTTGACGATCGGTGGCAGGCCGATATCCAGCGAACCGAGGCCGGCGACCAGACCACCGGAGCCGCAGCGCATCAGCTCTTCGCTGGCGGCAACCTTGGCGAACACATCACCTTCGTGGCTGCCACCCAGCGCTTCGGGATAACCGATGCCGAGAATCCCCGCCGCCCCGGCCTTCAGGTACAGCTCACGGGGAAAGCTTTCGGCTTCTTCCCACGCATCAATGTCCGGCAGGATCTCGCGCTCGACGAAACGTCTGACGCTGTCGCGGACCATTTGGTGGCTGGGGTCGAAGTATTCCTGGAAGGCAGGCATCGGCGAACTCCACTGAAGGGTTGGCCGACGTTAACCGAGCGCTTGCTTGGTTTTCAATAAGTTTGTGTGAATCAGTCAGACCGAGGTGCGCCATTCGCGAGCAAGCCCGCTCCCACATTCGACCGCATTCAATCTGAATGAACTCGATCAACTGTGGGAGCGGGCTTGCTCGCGAAGGCGTCTGCTCAGACACCCTGTAATTCAGAGGGAAATCGGCTTACGCCCGGCAAACGAATGCGCCAGCGTCCCGCCATCCACCAACTCCAGCTCCCCGCCCAGTGGTACGCCGTGGGCAATCCGCGAGGCGATCAGGCCTTTGTTGCTGAGCAGTTGGGCGATGTAATGCGCGGTCGCCTCACCTTCCACCGTCGGGTTGGTGGCGAGGATGACTTCGGTAAACGTGCCCGCCTCTTCAATACGCGCCATCAATTGCGGAATACCGATGGCTTCCGGGCCCAGGCCGTCGAGCGGCGACAGGTGGCCCTTGAGCACGAAGTAGCGACCACGGAAACCGGTCTGTTCCACCGCATACACGTCCATCGGCCCTTCCACCACGCACAACAGCGTATCGTCGCGGCGCGTGTCGGCGCATTGCGGGCACAGATCGTCTTCGGTCAGCGTGCGGCACTGACGGCAGTGACCCACCCCTTCCATGGCCTGGCTCAGGGCCTGGGCCAGGCGCGTGCCGCCGCTGCGATCACGTTCGAGCAACTGCAACGCCATGCGCTGGGCGGTTTTCTGGCCCACACCCGGCAAAGTGCGCAGGGCGTCGATCAGTTGGCGAATCAAAGGGCTGAAGCTCATGGGTAAAAAGTCCGACAAAACAACGAGACGCGGTTTATACCCGCGCCTCCGGCCAGCGTCAAATGCTCAGTCCTGGGCAACCTTCACCACCAGTTTGCCGAAGTTGCGCCCTTCCAGCAGACCGATAAACGCCTCGGGCGCCTGCTCCAGGCCCTCGACCACGTCTTCGCGGAATTTCACCTTGCCGTCGCGCACCCACGGCACCATGTGGCTGATGAATTCCGGCTGACGGTCGCCGTAGTCATCAAAGACGATGAAGCCCTGAATTCGCACCCGCTTGGTCAGCAGCGTGCGTTGCAGCATCGGCAGACGATCCGGGCCTTTCGGCGCTTCGGAGGCGTTGTAGCCGGCGATCAGCCCGCACAGCGGGATCCGCGCCTTGGGGTTGAGCAGCGGCACCACGGCATCGAACACATGCCCGCCGACGTTCTCGTAATAGATGTCGATGCCTTTCGGGCAAGCCTTGGCCAGTTGTTCGGCAAAGTCCGGCGCCTTGTGATCGATGCAGGCATCAAAACCCAGCTCCTCGACCACGTATTTGCATTTGTCGGCGCCACCGGCCACGCCGACCGCACGCAGGCCCTTGATCTTCGCGACCTGACCGACCACCGAGCCGACGGCACCGGACGCGGCAGCCACCACCAGGGTTTCGCCTTCTTTCGGCTGACCGATGTCGATCAGCCCCATGTACGCGGTCATCCCCGGCATGCCCAGCACACCGAGGGCCATCGACGGGCTCGGCAGACCGGACGGGATCGGCATGATGTTGCGCCCGTCACTGATGCTGTGGCTCTGCCAGCCGGTCAGGCCGACCACCAGATCGCCCGGGTGGAATTTTGGATGACGCGAATCCTCGACACGGCTGACAGCGCCACCGGTCATCACTTCGCCGATTTGTACCGGCGCGGCGTAGGACGGCGCGTCGCTCATGCGTCCGCGCATGTACGGGTCCAGCGACAGGTACAGGGTCTTGAGCAGCACCTGCCCGTCTTCGAGGTCCGGCAACGCTTCGCGCTCCAGACGGAAGTTCTCCGGGGTCGGCGCGCCAACCGGGCGCGAGGCGAGGACGAAGCGTTGATTGAGGGTCAGAGGGTCGGACATGTCAGCGTCTCCTGTGAATGGGGAATCCGGGGGTATAGGGAGCAGACCTTGGTGACATCACAGCGTTCGATGTTTCTACTCGACTCCTGTGGCGAGGGAGCTTGCTCCCGCTGGAGTGCGAAGCGCTCCCCCTGCTTTCTTTCAGGTATACCGGGTTTTCAGGGTTTACGACGACTTCGTCGCCGAGCGGGAGCAAGCTCCCTCGCCACAAATGAATACCGAAGGCCCGAGAAACGGAAACAAAAATGCCAGGCGCAATGCCTGGCATTTTGTGTAGCTCATCCAACCCGCAAAGGCGAATCAGAATGGCAGTTTCATACCCGCTGGCAGGTTCATGCCGGCGGTCATGCTGCCCATTTTTTCCTGGCTGTTGGCTTCGATCTTGCGCACGGCGTCGTTGACGGCGGCAGCAACCACGGCTTCGAGCATTTCCTTGTCATCTTCGCTCAGGCCTTCAACCAGGCTTGGGTCGATGCTGACGCTTTTCACGTCGTGACGACCGGTCATCACCACGGTGACCATATCGCCACCGGCCTTGCCGGTGACTTCGGCGTTGGCCAGTTCTTCCTGCATCTTGGCCATTTTTTCCTGCATCTGCTGTGCCTGCTTCATCAGGCCGGCCATGCCACCTTTCATCATGGGAATCACCTCAAAAGTACTTGGATCAAAACAGCGCCCGGCGCTTAACGCCGAACGCCCTCAGTTATTAACCTTGGGCGACCAAGGCATCGACAGGTTCAATAGTATCGTGTCGCACGACCGCACCGAACTGCTGGACCATCTGCTGGATGAACGGATCACCGTGGATCGATTCCTCCGCCTCGCGCTGACGGTTGGCCCGGCGACGGGACGCGGCCTGCGCCGGGGTTTCCTGTTCGGGCTTGATCAGCTCTATGGTCAGGGTCAGCGTGCGACCGTGGAACTGGTTCAACGCATCGTTCAGGCGCCGCTGTTGCGTGGCGTTGAACAGCGCGCTGTGCGCCGGGTCCAGGTGCATCAGCCAATGGTCACCATCGACCGCAATCAGCGTGCAGTTGGCGGCGATGCTTCCGGTCATGCCAGAAATCGGCAGTTGCGGGAACAGCTCCAGCCATTGCAACGCCAGACCGGTGGCCGGCGCAGCGGCAGGCTCCGGCTCGGGTTCCGGGGCCGGCTCGGCGGTGTGTTCGCTGGCCAGGTCGTCGAGGTAGCTGTAGGCCGAATCCATGTCCGGCTCGATGTAGTCTTCGTCCAGCGGCGGCTCGTCGTCGAGGTCCATGCCCGGCGTGGCGGCATCGACGTCGGCGACCGACGGCTCGGGAATCGGCGCAGCAGCCCACTCGGGTGCATCCGGCACCACGCTGTCCGGGGTCGGCAGCGGCATCGGCGGCAACTCGGGCTGCTCGGCGGCGGTTTCCAGCACCGGTTCGACGGCTGGTTGTTGCACCAGCTCGGGCTGTGGCTCGGGTTCGACCGGATCGTTCCACGGCAGGTCGACTACCGCTTCGGCGACGACTGGCTCAGGTTCTGGTTCTGGCGCAGGTGCCGGCGCAGCGGACACCACAGGCGCTGGCTCAGGAGCCGGGGCTGGCGCTGGCGCTGGCACAACAACCGGTGCAGGCGCAACAGCCGCAGCGACTACCCGCGCAGGTTCAGGCGCGGCAGCCACTGAGTTTGCGGAATCAACTGTGGCCTGGCTGATCCCCACTGGCTTTAGCGGTTGCCTCGGGGCGTCCGCCGTGTCCGCGGGCCGGAAGGCCAGCATCCGCAGCAAGACCATCTCGAACCCACCACGCGGGTCCGGCGCCAGCGGCAAGTCGCGGCGACCGATCAGGCCCATCTGGTAATAGAACTGCACATCTTCGGCCGGTAGCGCCTGCGCCAGCGCCAACACGCGGTCACGGTCGCCATGGCCGTTGTCGACGCCTTCAGGCAATGCCTGGGCGATGGCGACACGGTGCAGCACATTGAGAATTTCCGAGAGCACACCGTTCCAGTCCGGCCCCTGCTCGGCCAAGTGACGCACGGCTTCGAGCAACGCCTTGGCATCGCCTTCGATCAGCGCGTGCAGCACGTCGAAGACCTGGCCGTGATCCAGCGTGCCGAGCATCGCCCGCACGTCGGCGGCCAGCACCTTGCCTTCACCGAAGGCGATGGCCTGGTCGGTCAGGCTCATGGCGTCACGCATCGAGCCGTCGGCGGCGCGGCCCAGCAACCACAGGGCGTCGTCTTCGAACGGCACATTTTCGGCGCCGAGGACGTGGGTCAAATGCTCGACCACGCGCTCAGGCGTCATGTTCTTCAGGGAGAACTGCAGGCAGCGCGACAAAATCGTTGCCGGAAGTTTCTGCGGATCAGTGGTCGCCAGGATGAACTTGACGTAAGGCGGCGGCTCTTCAAGGGTTTTCAACAGCGCATTGAAGGAATGGCTGGAGAGCATGTGCACTTCGTCGATCAGGTAGACCTTGAAGCGCCCGCGGCTCGGCGCGTACTGCACGTTGTCGAGCAGCTCGCGGGTGTCCTCGACCTTGGTCCGGCTCGCGGCGTCGATCTCGATCAGGTCGACGAAACGCCCTTCATCGATCTCGCGGCACACCGAACACTCGCCGCAGGGGCTGGAGGTGATACCTGTTTCACAGTTCAGGCATTTGGCAATGATCCGCGCAATGGTGGTCTTACCGACCCCGCGGGTACCGGTGAACAGGTACGCGTGGTGCAGCCGCTGGCTGTCCAAGGCATTGATCAGAGCCTTGAGCACATGGGTCTGGCCGACCATTTCGCGGAACGAGCGCGGACGCCATTTACGTGCAAGAACCTGATAACTCATCGAAAACCGTCGCAACGAAGGAAGCTGAAGCGGCTAATGCTAGCGGAGCAAGGGCAAAATTGCATCCGGTGTGCTCGTCTAATCTGGCTAAGCTGCTGTTGGCGGGGAAATATCGGCTCGGGATCGGGACTCATCGGAGCATTTATGCGTTGGGCCTTGGGAGCGTTATTGGGGATCAGTCTGAGCGTGAGCGCGTCCGAACCGCCGCTGCGCTTTGTCGTGGCCGACAGCTGGGCGATGCCGATGGTGCAGATCGACCACGGCCGCCCGACCCAGGGCATCCTCCACGACATCATGCTCAGCCTCGCGACGCAGGTCGGCGTGCCCGCCGAATTCCACGTCCTGCCGCGCACCCGAGTACAAAGTGCCATGGAGCGCGGTGAAGTCGATGTGCGCTGCTATGCCGCACAATCGTGGCTGCCGAATCAGTCCGGCGATTACATCTGGAGCATTCCGCTGCTGTTCCAGCGCGATCTGCTGATCAGCCGCCAGGATCAACCACCACGCGTCGATCCGGCGAACCTTGCACGCCAATCGATCGGCACCGTGCTCGGCTACACCTACCCGACCCTGCAACCGCTGTTCGACGCCGATCGCCTGCAACGCGATGACGCGCGCAATCAGGAACAAGTGCTGGAAAAACTCCTGGCCGGGCGCTACCGCTATGCGGTGAGCAATCAATGGACGCTGGACTGGTTCAACCAGCGCCTGCTGCCCGCGCAGCAACTGCACGGGGTGGCGGTGCTGCAGGAGCAGCAGGTCGGCTGCTATGTGAGGAATGACCCGCAGGTGCCGGTGCAGCGGATCTTGCGCACGTTGTTGCGGATGAAAATGTCGGGGGAGATTGATGACATTATCCGGTTGTATACCGGGTCCTCGGAAGCCATCCCATAACCCATTGTGGGT
>NZ_JANLOG010000008.1:0-6931 GCF_025466205.1 Pseudomonas sp. 13B_3.2_Bac1 | reverse complement strand
AAAAAAATATTTGGTGGGGACCCACCCCCCCCCCCCCCCCCCCCCCCCCCCCCCCCGTTGAACGGTGCAAATGCCCGGAAATACAGGAACGACCATTTGCGCCGCGTATGGAGCAGTTATTTCCCGGCAGTGCCATTAGAATGCTGCCATCGGCTCATCTGCCAACGGAACCGCCCATGCCGCACAGATCTGCGCTGTACTCCCAACGCTCGCTGGTGCTGACTCTGGTCGCACTGCTTGGTGCCGGCTTCCTCGCCACTTCCTTGCTCAGCTATTACGCCTCACGGGCGTCAATCCGCGACAGCATCGTCAACACCGAACTGCCGCTGACATCCGACACCGTTTATTCGGAAATCCAGAAAGACCTCGTCAGACCGATCCTGATTTCCTCGATGATGTCCCGCGATACGTTCATGCGCGACTGGGTGGTGAACGGCGAAAAAGACCCGGTAAAAATGACCCGCTACCTCGAAGAGGTCATGACCCACTACGGCGCCTACACCGCGTTCTTCGTCTCCGACAGCAGCCACACGTACTACCACGCCAAAGGCGTGCTCAAGCAGGTCAGGATTGATGAGCCGCGCGACGCCTGGTACTTCCGCGTGCGCGACATGAAAGACCCGTACGAGATTAACGTCGACCCGGATCTGGCCAACAAGGACAACCTGACTTTCTTCATCAACTACAAGGTCTACGACTACGACAACCGCTTCATTGGTGCCGCGGGCGTAGGCCTGACGGTGGACGCGGTGATCAAGCTCATCGACAAGTACCAGCAGCGTTATCAACGCAGCGTCTACTTCGTCGATGCCTTCGGACGACTGGTACTCACCGGCGCCAGCGGCGGCCCGGAAGGTGCGCACATCGGGCAAAGCCTCAGCGAACTCGCCAGTATGAAAAGCCTGATCAGCCAGTTACCCAAGCCCCACAGCGGCAGTTACGAATATTCCGCCCACGGTCAGGGACATTTTCTCAACGTACGTTACATCCCGGAGTTGCACTGGTATCTGTTCGTCGACAAGCGCGAGGATGGCGCGCTCAGTGACATCCGTCAGTCGCTGTACCTCAACCTGCTGATCTGCCTGCTGGTGACGCTGGGCGTGCTGGCCCTGCTCAATCGGGTGATCCGGCGTTATCAGCGCAAGATTCAGGCGCAGGCCACCCTCGACAGCCTCACCGAACTACCGAATCGCCGTGGCTTCGACCTGCTCGCCGTGCAGGCCCTGCACGAAGCGCAACGCGAGCCGAAGCCCCTGACTGCGCTGTTGCTCGATCTCGATCACTTCAAAACATTGAACGACACCTACGGGCACATGGCCGGCGATCAGGTGCTGATCGGCTTCGCCCGCGACCTGCAAAGTTGCCTGCGCCATTCCGACATTGTCTGCCGTTGGGGTGGTGAGGAATTTATCGTATTGCTGAAGGACACCGACGCTGAGACCGGTCAGAAGATTGCCGAGAAGATCCGCCGACACGTCGAACAACAGGCGTATTCCTACGATGGCCACAGCCTGAGTCTGACCGTGAGCATCGGCGCCACCACCCTGCAAGCGGATGACACCTTGCACACGCTGCTGTCCCGGGCCGATCATGCGATGTACCGAGCCAAACAAACCGGCCGTAACCGCACCTGCGTGGAAATGCCTCATTCGACTTATGCCTGATACCGACGCTAAACCCGACCTCTGCCCGGCCTGCGGCGCCCGCAACGACTGCACCCTGGCCGACCCGCGCACCGCCGACCAGGCTTGCTGGTGCTATGGCGTGAGCATCGACCCGGCAGTGCTCGAAGCCCTGCCGGCCGAACTGCGCAATAAATCCTGCCTGTGCCCGCGCTGCGCGCAGGTCGAGGCGCAACTGCAAGCAGCGGGGCGGCCGATCCCGTAAGATACGCGCCCCTTTATCCGCCGATTCCTGACCATGCGCGTCGACCGTTTCCTCAGCAACCTGCCCCGCTACAACCGTCAGCAGGTTCGTCTGTTGCTGGTGGAAAAGCGTGTGCGGATCGACGGAAAAGTTGTCAGCGACCCGCACAGCGAAGTGCTGGAATTCAGCCGCGTCGAAGTCGACGAAGAAGTCTTGCAACTCGGCAAACCGGCGCGCTACTTCATGCTGCACAAACCGCCGGGGTGCGTCAGCGCCACCCGCGATCCGCAGCACCCGACCGTGCTCGATCTGATCCACGAGCCGGACAAGGACGACCTGCACATCGCCGGTCGCCTCGACTTCAACACCACCGGGCTGATGCTGATCACCAACGATGGCGGCTGGTCGCGACGGCTGACCCAACCGCAGACCAAACTGCCGAAGGTCTATTACGTCGAGACCGAACAGGAGATCGGGCCGGAGTATGCAGTCACGTTTGCCGAGGGCATCTACTTCGCCTTCGAAAACCTGACCACGCAACCGGCGCAACTCAAAGTGCTCGGCCCGAGGGCGGCGCGTCTGAGCATCGTCGAGGGTCGATACCATCAGGTGAAGCGCATGTTTGGTCACTTCAACAACAAAGTGTTGCGCCTGCACCGCGAATCCATGGGCCCGCTGTTGCTCGATAACGCGCTAAAACCGGGCGAGTACCGAACATTGCGCACCGAAGAGATCCATTTGTTCTAAGCCGGCGACCGCTCAGCAGAAGTTGTCGAACAATTCACCAACGGCACTTGCGCGATCCTGATCCCCCTGCTTGAATCAGGACGTCGGCCAAATTGTGACCGATTAGTCACGCAGTACATCCAAGCAACCTTTTTGCCGGTAGAGAGCCTCAAAGGCTCCACCTCCCCCGGCAGACTGCCCGCCAATAATAATACCCGTCGACCTGCCGTTCCGGATCGACATGGGCCCCAAACTCCAGGCGTATGCCTACCTGTCACAAAGCTCGTGCAATCTCTATTTGCGCGCATACCCGCTTGCTTGCCAGGAGTCTTATGACATGAGGCCAGAAATCGCTGTGCTGGATATACAGGGTCAGTATCGGGTTTACACGGAGTTCTATCGCGCAGACGCCGCAGAAAAGACCATCATCCTGGTCAACGGCTCGATGGCCACGACTGCGTCGTTTGCTCAAACCGTGAAAAATCTGCACCCGCAATTCAACGTGGTTTGCTACGACCAGCCCTACGCGGGCAGGTCTAAAATCCACAACCGCCACGAGAAACATCTGACGAAGGAAGTCGAAGGGCAGATTCTGCTGGAGTTGATCGACCATTTCGGTGCCGAACACGTGCTCTCGTTTTCCTGGGGCGGCGCGGCCACCCTGGTCGCCTTGGCCCACCAGCCTCGGCGCATCGAAAAAGCCGTGATCAGTTCGTTCTCGCCGGTGATCAACGCGCACATGCTGGATTACCTGGAGCGCGGTGTCGATTACCTCGGCCAGCGCGACGGCGATCGGGTCGGGCACCTGGTCAACAACACCATCGGCAAACACCTGCCGTCACTGTTCAAGCGCTTCAACTATCGCCACGTCAGCAGTCTGGCCGAGCACGAATACGGGCAGATGCACTTTCACATCAACGACGTGTTGCACAGTGATCGTCAGTGCTACCTGAATGCGGCGAAAAGGATCAACGTGCCGGTGCTGTTCCTCAACGGCGAATGGGATGAGTACACCGCCGCCGAAGACGCACGGATATTCGGCAACCACGTGGCACAAAGCACCTTCACCACGCTGCAGGCCACCGGGCATTTTCTCGACATGGAGCACAAGGCGGCTTGCCGTGACAGCCAGAATGCCCTGCTTGGTTTCCTGAAACCGTCACAGCAGTCGAGCCGAACGCGTTACTCGTTCGTCCAGGATCACCATGCATCGGCCATTTGAAAAAGCGTCGTCGCGAGCGAGTCTGTGGGGCTGAGAAGCCAGCGCTGATTACCTGCAGATTCGCCCGCGAATGACCGTCTTCAATGCTGTAACGCGCTGCGGGCAAAAGAAAAACTTCAAATCCGCGCCCGACTCTGGTACAAAGTCAGCCGCTCTGAGCGGGTATAGTTTAGTGGCAAAACGAAAGCTTCCCAAGCTTTAGTTGAGGGTTCGATTCCCTCTACCCGCTCCACTCAATCGGGTCTCACGTCGTGGTTATGACGGGGGATGCAGGAACAGAAAAAACCGGCCTACAGGGCCGGTTTTTTTGTGTCCGGGATTTGTGGGAACACACCATGAATGATGATTCTCCTGACTCGAACCTCTCCTCAACCCAAATTTGGATAATTCCATTTTTCTGTGGGTTATTGCGATTTTCAAAAGATAAGCCACAATAATCAGGAATAGTGCATGGATGACACATTCCTGGATAAATCCAGAATTACCGGCTTTAAAGTAGCTTTTGAGGTGTAAGACCCATTATGTTGGATTTAAGCCTTAGCAAGCCAAGTGAGATCGTCAAGCGGATCTGTGAACGTCTACGCACTGATCGACTCGCTCTGGAAATGACGCAAGCGGACGTGGCCGCACGTGCCGGCATCGGAACCAACACGGTATCCAATCTTGAAGCCGGGCGTAATGTGGGCTTCGAAAATCTGGTACGTGTTGCCATGGTACTTGGGCGCAGTAAGGAACTCGAAAACCTGTTCTTGCCAAAGCTTGAAACTCTGGACGACATCCTGCGCTACGAAAACAGTGCCAAGCGTTACCGCATCAAAAGGAAATCCGACAATGCTTGAGAAAGTAGACGTCTACTACGAGGGCTGGGGTGAACATTGGCGGTGGGGCACACTGGCTTCCACCGCAGCGCTGACCGGCCGTCCGCTGGTGGTGTTTGAGTACAGCGACGAAGCGAAAAAAAGAGGACTCGAACTTTCGTCCCTGAAACTTCCTTTGCAAGGCGCCAAATTAAGTCGGGATTTCCCGCCACATCAGTTGGGATTGCCAGGCCCCGTCTATGACTCGCTGCCCGACGGCTGGGGCATGCTGCTGATGGATCGTCTATTCAAACGTCGCGGCCTGAATCCCGCACGCATCGGACCTTTGGAGCGACTGGCCTACATCGGCAACAATGCCATGGGTGCCATGTCGTTCAAGCCTGTGGCACCTGACGTACTAGAACCACAAATGCATGTTCCCATTGAGTTACTTGCAGCCGAAGTGCGGCAAGTGCTGAAAGGTGAAGGGGGCGAGCTTCTTCATAAGTTGCTGCTGGTTGGAGGCTCTCCGCAAGGTGCCAGACCCAAGGCTCTGGTCTATCGCGCCCCCGACACCGGGACGTTCACCACAGCTGCCACTCCAGGTTTTGAAGCATGGCTGGTGAAATTCCCTGCCCAACACGAACATCCCGAAGTGTGCGCCATCGAAATGGTTTATGCCGCTTGCTTGCGCCTCTGCGGCATTCAAACGCCGGATACGCAGTACTTCAGTCTGTCAGATGGAATGGCTGCCTTCGCCAGCAGACGGTTTGATCGACAAGACGGACTACGCGTCCCCATGCAAAGCCTCGCAGCCTTTACCGGTGCAGATTTTCGCTCTCCGGGAGCATTGGACTATGTCAACTTCCTGCGCGCCACCCAAAGATGTACCAATGATGTACGTGAAAAAGCACGGGCGTTCGAGCGTGCTGTTTTCAACGTTGCGTTCCACAACCGGGATGATCATCCCAAGAACTTTGCCTACACCATGTCGCGAGCTGGCGATTGGAAATTAGCCCCGGCCTACGATGTGACCTTTTGCGAGGGGCCGGGTGGGTATCACCAGATGGATGTGATGGGCGAAGCGCTGGAAATCGACCGAAAGGCCATGCTTGGACTGGCAGAAGAAGCGGAGGTGGGTGCCTATGAGGCAGGAGTTATCATTGAGCGCTTTTGCGACGTATCCAGCCAATTCTCGACTGTGGCAAATGATCTTTATCCTGGCGTGATCACTCAGGAAACCCTGCGTACCATTCAAAGCCGAATTGATCACAACATCAAGCTGTTGCGATGACTGCATATCCTTGCAAATCACATTTTTTGAAACCCTGAAGATTTTTCCGACATTACAGATCCACAACACACCCACGGTTCTCACCGTCCCCACGACCCAGTAGGATTCCCACTTCACCCACCACCCTCCCCCTGCGCGGCCATCGACGAATACGCGTTTTGACTTTCGAGGGACTCCATGGCGCGGCCACTGTGCCGCTGATGACCGAACTCAAAAGAGCCACTCACTCATGACGCAAAACATTTACGACGACCCGGAATTTTTTCAGGGTTACAGCCAGATGAACCGCTCGATCGGCGGTCTCGATGCCGCGCCGGAATGGCCGGCGCTCAAGGCGTTGTTGCCGTCGATGCATGATCTTAATGTGGTCGACCTCGGCTGCGGCTATGGCTGGTTCAGCCGTTGGGCCAGTGACCAAGGCGCCGCCCATGTGCTGGGGCTGGATGTCTCGGAAAAGATGCTGGAGCGCGCGCGCGAAACCACTGCGGCGGCGAACATCCGCTATGAACGCGCCGATCTTGAGCATCTCGATCTCCCAGCGTGCAGTTTCGATCTCGCCTACAGTTCACTGGCGCTGCATTACATCAAGGATCTGCCAGGGCTGTTCGCTCATCTGTACGCAGCGTTGAAACCGGGTTCGCATTTTGTGTTCTCCATCGAACACCCGATCTTCATGGCCCCGCGCAATCCGGGCTGGTTGATCGACAGCGACGGTCGCAAGCGCTGGCCGCTGGACAGTTATCAGATGGAAGGCGAACGGGTGACCAACTGGCTGGCCGAAGGGGTGATCAAGCAGCACCGCACGATGGGCACGCTGTTGAATTCGTTGATTGCGGCGGGTTTTGCCATTCGCCATGTCAACGAATGGGGGCCGAGCGATGCGGAGGTGGCGGCGCAACCGGCGCTGGCTGAAGAGCGGGAACGGCCGATGATGATGTTGGTGGCGGTGCAGCGCTAACTGGCGAAACATGCATTGTGGGGGGGGGGGGGGGGGGGGGGGGGGGGGGGGGGGGGGGGGGGGGGGGG
>NZ_JANLOG010000059.1:0-7567 GCF_025466205.1 Pseudomonas sp. 13B_3.2_Bac1 | reverse complement strand
CGGGCGGGGGGGGGGGGGGCTGGCCCGCGAAGAGGGAGGAACATTCACTGCAAATTTCAAAGGACAAAAAAACACCCGGTGCAACGCAAGTCGCACCGGGTTTTTGTTGCCAGCGAGCAGCGGATGTCGTGGATCCACCGCGCGCTGTGAACTCTTGGGTTAAGCGCGTTCCAGCGCCAGCGCTACACCCTGACCACCGCCGATGCACAGGGTCGCCAGACCTTTCTTCGCATCACGCTTGAGCATTTCGTGCAGCAGTGTCACCAGCACCCGGCAACCCGACGCACCGATCGGGTGACCGAGGGCGATGGCGCCGCCGTTGACGTTGACCTTGTCCAGATCCCATTGCAGATCCTTGGCCACTGCCAGCGATTGCGCAGCAAAAGCTTCGTTGGCTTCGATAAGGTCGAGTTGGCCGATGTTCCAGCCCGCCTTGTCCAGGCAGCGGCGAGTGGCCGAGACCGGGCCGATGCCCATGATCGCCGGGTCAACGCCGGCGTTGGCGTACGCGGCGATTTTTGCCAGCACCGGCAGGCCCAGGGCCTTGGCTTTCTCGGCGCTCATCAGGATCACCGCAGCGGCGCCGTCGTTCAGCGACGAAGCGTTGCCGGCGGTGACACTGCCGTCCTTCTTGAACGCCGGACGCAGTTTCGCCAGCGATTCGGCGGTGGTGTCGCCGCGTGGTTGTTCGTCGACCTTGAACGCGACCGGGTCACCTTTGCGCTGTGGGATCAGGATCGGCGTGATCTCATCGACAAAGCGCCCGGCCTCGATGGCCGCCGCCGCTTTGCGCTGCGAAGCGGCGGCGAAGGCGTCCTGCTGCTCGCGGCTGATCTCATATTTATCGACCAGATTCTCGGCAGTGATGCCCATGTGGTAATCGTTGAACGCATCCCACAGGCCATCGCTGATCATGGTGTCGACGATTTGCGCATGCCCCATGCGCAGACCGGTGCGTGCGCCCGGCATCACGTAGTTGGACAGGCTCATATTCTCCTGACCGCCAGCGATGATCACCTCGGCATCGCCGCAACGGATCGCCTGCGCGCCCAGGTGCAGGGCTTTCAGGCCCGAGCCGCAGACCTTGTTCAGGGTCATGGCCGGCACGGCGTGGGGCAGGCCGGCCTTGATCGCGGCCTGACGCGCCGGGTTCTGGCCGGCGCCGGCAGTCAGCACCTGACCCATGATCACTTCATCGACCTGCGCACCGTCCAGGCCGGTCTGTTCGAGCAACTGGCGAATCACCGCAGCGCCCAGATCCACCGCGGACACGCTGGCCAGAGAACCCTGGAAACTGCCGATCGCGGTGCGGGTGGCGGCAACAATTACGACGTCTTGCATTTTCGAATTCCTCACTGGGCAGCGAACTGCATTTCCGGTACGTGATCCGGGACGATCAGTTTACCAGCGGTTTTGGCGACGATTTCCTCGACGCTGACGCCAGGTGCGCGTTCCTTGAGGACAAAAGCGCCATTTTCGATTTCCAGATAGGCGAGGTCGGTCAGTACGCGCTTGATGCAGCCGGCGCCGGTCAGCGGCAGGCTGCACTTGGCCAACAGTTTGGACTCACCGTCCTTGGAAGCGTGGGTCATGATCACGATGATGTTGTCGGCCCCGGCCACCAGATCCATCGCGCCGCCCATGCCCTTGACCAGTTTGCCGGGAATCATCCACGAAGCGATGTTGCCTTCGACGTCGACTTCGAACGCGCCGAGCACGGTCAGGTCGACATGCCCGCCGCGAATCATCGCGAAGGATTCGGCGGAGTTGAAGATCGATGCGCCGATGCGCGCGGTCACGGTCTGTTTGCCGGCGTTGATCATGTCGGCATCGATGGTGTCTTCCGTCGGAAACGGGCCCATGCCGAGCAGGCCGTTTTCCGATTGCAGCATGACTTCCATGCCTTCGGGAATGTAGTTGGCAACCAGGGTCGGAATGCCGATGCCGAGGTTGACGTAGTAGCCGTCCTGCATTTCGCGGGCGACGCGCTGAGCCATTTGTTCGCGGGTAAGTGCCATGTTTTTATTCTCCGTCAGCCTGAATTATTTGCGGATGGTGCGCTGTTCGATGCGCTTTTCGAACGTGCCGCAAATGACCCGGTCGACGTAGATGCCGGGGGTGTGGATCTGCGACGGATCCAGTTCGCCGGGCTCGACGATTTCTTCGACTTCGACCACGGTGATCTTGCCGGCGGTGGCGGCCAGCGGGTTGAAATTCTGCGCAGTGTGGCGGTAGATGACGTTACCGAAATGATCGGCTTTCCAGCCTTTGACGATGGCGAAGTCGCCGGTGATGGACTCTTCCATCAGGTATTTGCGCCCGTTGAACTCGCGCACTTCCTTGCCTTCGGCGACCGGGGTGCCGACGCCGGTGGCGGTGAAGAAGGCCGGGATGCCGGCGCCGCCTGCGCGCATTTTCTCGGCGAGGGTGCCTTGCGGGGTCAGGATGACTTCGATCTCGCCCTTGAGCAGTTGCTCTTCGAACAGTTTGTTTTCGCCGACGTAGGAGGCGATCACCTTGCTGATCTGGCGGTCGGTCAGCAGCACACCGAGGCCGAAACCATCGACGCCGCAGTTGTTGGAAACCACGGTGAGGTCGCGGGTGCCCTTGCGCTTGATCTCGGCGATCAGGTTTTCCGGGATGCCGCACAGGCCGAAGCCGCCGGCGATCACGGTCATGCCGTCTTCCAGGCCCGCCAGAGCTTCCTCGTAGGAACTCACGCGCTTGTCAAAACCTGCCATATGCACCTCTTTTATTGTTTGTCGGGCGGCTGGCTAGCCGAATGACTGGAGTGTCTCGCTGAGGGATATATTTGTTAAGTTGATTTTTAAGGTTGATTGATTGATAAAGCTCAATAGTTGACGCTATCCCTGTAGGAGCTGCCGCAGGCTGCGATCTTTTGATTTTGTTTTTTAAGATCAAGATCAAAAGATCGCAGCCTTCGGCAGCTCCTACAGTAGGTACGACGTTGAAACGGTAAGGTATCCAGTATGACCATCAAACAGATCCGCGCCTTTCTCGCCGTGGCCCAGAGCCTGAGCTTCGCTGTGGCCTGTGAGCGCCTGCACCTGTCGCAATCGGCACTGAGCCTGACCATCAAGGCGCTGGAAGAGGGGCTGGGTGGGCGGCTGTTCAGCCGCAACACGCGCAACGTGGCGCTGACCGCCGAGGGCGAATCGCTGCTGCCGCTGGCCCGGCGCCTGATCGCCGACTGGGACAACGCCGAAGACGAAATGCGCCAGCGCTTCAGCCTGCAACGCGGACGGGTGACGCTGGCGGCGATGCCATCGTTTGCCGGCAACCTGCTGCCGCCGATCCTCAAGACGTTTCGCGCGCGCTATCCGAACGTCAACGTCACGGTCAACGACGTGATCAACGAGCAAGTGCTGGAGATGGTCCGCGACCGGCAGGTGGAGTTGGGCGTGGCATTCGAGCCGATGCAGAACACCTCGCTGACGTTTACCCCGCTGTACATGGACCGCTTTGTCGCCGTGGTGCCACAGGATTCAGCGCTGGCCGGGCTTGGCGAAATCGACTGGCAGACCTTGCTGCAGGAACCGTTCATCACCCTGCAACGGCCGTCGACGGTACGGGTGATGCTCGAAGAACACTTGCAGGCCCGGGGCCTGAAACTGCCGGTGGAATTCGAAAGCCATCAACTGGCAACGGTCGGGCGCATGGTCGCCAGCGGGCTCGGGGTCAGCGCGGTGCCGGCGTTGTGTGCCGAGCAGATGCAGGAACTGGGTGCGTGTTGCCTGACCCTGAATGACTCGGTAGAACGGGCGATTGGCGTGTTGACTGAGCCGGGCAATGAACTCTCGGCGGCGGCGCAGGCACTGTTCGACATCCTCAAAGCTGAACACTGAACACTGAACACTGAACACTGAACACTGAACACTGAACACTGAACACTGAACCCTGAACCCTGAACCCTGAACCCTGAACCCTGAACCCTGAACCCTGAACCCTGAACTGCGATCCCATTCCTGTAGGAGCTGCCGAAGGCTGCGATCTTTTGATCTTGCTTCTAAAAAACAAAGTCAAAAGATCGCAGCCTTCGGCAGCTCCTACAGGGGATTTTCGGCATTCAGGAAGTCAAGCGTTGCACCAGCAGCGGCAGCAGCTGTTCACATGACGCCTCGATCTTCAGATCCAGCAGATCATCGGCGCGGGTCTTGCCCAGATTGATCGCCAGCAACGGCTTGCCCCGATCAGCAATCACCCGGCACAGACGAAACGCCGAATACGCCATCAGCGACGAACCCACCACCAGCAATCCCGCAGCATTCTCTGCCGCCGCCATGGCTCGCGCCGCTGTCGGTTGCGCCACGTTCTCGCCGAAAAACACCACGTCCGGCTTCATCCGTTCACCGGCGCAATACGGGCACTGCGGTGTCTGAAAACGTGCTTCGAAGGCCGGGTCGAGCAGGGTATCGCCGTCCGGCGCCTGCACCGCGTCGACCCCGGCCAGATACGGATTCTGCTCGACCATCCGCTGCTGAATGTCGTCACGCGCGCTGCGCTGGCCGCAATCCAGGCACAACACCCGGTGCAGGCTGCCGTGCAGTTCGATCACGTCCTGACTGCCGGCCTGATCGTGCAGGGTATCGACGTTCTGCGTGATCAAGGCGCTGATTAGTCCCTGGCGCTGTAACTCGGCCAGTGCTGCATGCGCCGCATTCGGTCGCGCCTGACGCACCCGCGGCCAGCCAAGCATGGCCCGCGCCCAGTAGCGACGACGGGATTCCGGGGCGGCGAGAAATTCCTGATACATCATCGGTTGCCGGCCACGACGCACTCCCTCGCTGTCGCGGTAATCCGGGATGCCCGACGGCGTGCTGATACCGGCGCCGGTCAGCACCAGGAAATCGCCATCGGCCATGGCCTGGTGCAAGGTATCGAGGTGTTCGCGGGTCGGGCTGTCGAGCATGGTCAGCACTCCGGGAAGGACGATGCCCGCAGGTTAGCATTAACCTTGTGGCGAGGGAGCTTGCTCCCGCTGGACTGCGCAGCAGGCCTGTTGTTGCGGTCGCTTCGCAACCCGACGGGAGCAAGCTCCCTCGCTACAGGTGATAGCGGTGATCTATTTGCGTGCCTCCAGAATCAGATTGAACGGCGTCTGCGTCGCCCGGCGGAAATGCTTGAACCCGGCCTCGGCAAACACCTTGCGCAAGCGCATTTCACCGGCCTGCGCACCCAGCCCCAGCCCGACTTCCTGCGACAGCGAATTCGGCGTGCAGATAAAGGTCGAGGCCGCGTAAAACAGTCGCCCAACCGGGTTGATGTTGTCGTCCAGCGCATCGTTGGCAAACGGCTCGACCAGCAGCACCGTGCCGTCATCCTTCAACGATTTAAACGCATGCCGCGCAGCGCCGACCGGGTCGCCCATGTCGTGCAGGCAGTCGAAGTAGCAGATCAGGTCGTAGTCGCTGCCGGGGTAACTTTTGGCAGTGCTCTGGAGGAATTTCGCCCGGCTGCTGACGCCACCTTCTTCGGCGCGCTGGGTGGCGACGGTGATCGACGGCGCGTGGAAGTCAAAGCCGACGAATTGCGAGTTGGGAAACGCCTGCGCCATGATCACCGTCGAGGCGCCATGGCCGCAGCCGATGTCGGCGACTTTGGCGCCGTCTTCAAGTTTGGCGATCACGCCTTCCAGCGCCGGCAGCCATTCCGCGATCAAGTGACCTTTATAGCCGGGGCGAAAGAAGCGTTCGGTGCCGCTGAACATGCAGGGGTGATGATCGCCCCAGGGCAGGGCGCCGTTGCCGCGCATGGCTTTGACCAGTTTGTCCTTGTCGTGGAAAAACGACGCCACCACACCGAGTCCGCCGGCGACATACACCGGCGAGTCTTCGACAGCCAGGGCCAGCGCCTGCTCTTCCGGCAGACGGAACTGGCCATCGTGGTGTTCCATATAGCCGGACGCGGCGTGGGCGCTGAGCCATTCGCGCACCAGGCGCGGGTTGCAGGTGGTTTTTTCGGCGAGGGCTTGCGGGGTAATCGGCTGACTGTCGGCCATTGCCCGGTACAGCCCGAGTTCTTCGCCAACGATCACGTTCGCCAGCATCGCGGCGCCGCCCATGTCGTTGACCAGTTTGCCCATGAATGCATTGAGCCTTGATTCGTCCATCACGAGTGCTCCTGATACAGGATCACCGTCCGGTGGCAAAACGATGTCGAGGCATGGGCCGCAGGGCAGTGGTCACAGAAGTGGGCAGGGCACAGCTGACTCCGTCCTGCATTCCCCCTCGACCGGGTAATGAATCAGTCTAGCCGGGCTGGAGCAAGATGCAGCGTTTGTGGCACACACAATCCCCCTGTGGGAGCGGGCTTGCTCGCGAAGGCGTTGTATCAGTCAACTAATCGGCTAGCTGACACACCGCTTTCGCGAGCAAGCCCGCTCTCACGTGGATTTGTGATGCTCCATTCCGTCGTTTAGTGCCAGTCGCCGCCCGTTCACAGGTCGCGCACCATCAGCCATTGATCGTTGTCCCAGGCCCGAAAGCGCTACAGCACGGTCGTGGCAATCCCACCAGTGTGTCGAGGGCTTTACAAAATCCCGCCACTCATCGGCCCGGCCACTGTTTTAGCGGCTCTTCGGACGATTGACTGGGACGCCGTTGACCCTCGGCGCGATAGTGGAGTGAGTGGGCCAGTCCCCCCAACCTGCAGCGGAGCACGATTGATGAGTACCCCCATTGATCTGACGGGCCTGAAAGAGCGCCAGAAAGTCGCCTGGGCCAGCGGCGATTATGCGGTGATCGGCACCACCTTGCAGATCGTCGGCGAAAACCTCGCCGAGGCCTGTGACTTGCGCTGCGATGAGGAGGTGCTGGATGTCGCCGCCGGCAATGGCAATGCGACTCTGGCGGCGGCTCGGCGCGGTTGTCAGGTGACCTCGACCGATTATGTCGCGGCGCTGCTGGAGCGTGGACAGGATCGGGCGCGGGCCGAGCATCTTGATGTGATTTTTCAGGTCGCCGATGCCGAAGCATTGCCGTTCGCCGACGAGAGTTACGACGCGGTGCTCTCGACGTTCGGCGTGATGTTCGCCCCGGATCAGGCCACCGCGGCTGCGGAATTGGCGCGGGTCTGCCGACGGGGCGGGCGGATCGGCCTGGCGAACTGGACGCCGGAGGGCTTTGTCGGCCAGATGTTCAAAGTCCTCGGCCGCCACGTGCCGCCGCCCGCCGTGGCCCAGCCGCCGTCGAACTGGGGCACCGAAGCGTGGTTGCACAGCCACTTCGATGAGCGCCAGTTCCTGCTGCAGGTCACGCGGCGCACGTTCAACTTCCGCTATCGCTCGGCGGCGCATTTCATCGACATTTTCCGCCACTGGTACGGCCCGGTGCACAAGGCCTTTGCGGCACTGCCGCCGGAAAGCGGGCAGGCGCTGGAGAGTGATCTGGCGGACCTGCTGAACCGCTCGAACCGGGTGGGAGAGCGATCGCTGGTTGTACCGAGCGAGTACCTTGAGGTGGTCATCACCAAACGCTGAAAGATCAATGAAACCTTTGTAGGAGTGGGGGGGGGGGGGGGGGGGGGGGGGGGGGGGGGTTCAATATCC
>NZ_JANLOG010000101.1:0-7860 GCF_025466205.1 Pseudomonas sp. 13B_3.2_Bac1 | reverse complement strand
ACTTTTGGAATGCATGCCCCTGGGGGAGCGGGCTTGCTCGCGAAGGCAATCTGACAGGCACCGAAGATCTCAGGCCAAAAGCATCCGCCGCAACTCGACACAATCCTGCGCATGCCAATCCGTCAGCTCCGGCCACGGGTTGTCCGGCAGATTCACCAGCACCGTCCGCGCCCCTGCCGCCCGCCCGCAATCGAGGTCGAAGCGGTAATCCCCGACCATCACCATCTCGTTGGCCGGTACCTTCCAGGCTTCGGCCAGTTTCAGCAACCCGCCGGGATGCGGCTTCGGTGGCGCTTCATCGCGGCCCAGCACATCTTCCACGGCGAAGCAGTCGGCCAGGCCGATGGCGTCGAGCGTCACATGCGCGAGTTCCCGCGCATTGCGGGTCAGAATGCCCAGGCGATAGCCACGCCCGTGCAGGTCGCGCACCAGCTCCACCGCACCGGCAGCCGGTTTCGAACCCAGCGCCAGATCGCGCTCATGCTCCAGCAACCACGCGTGTTTCGCCGCGGCTTCATCGGCGGGAAGCGCCGCGAGGTGGGTGAGAATGTCGTCCTCGGGCGGAATCGCCAGGGCCACGCGAATCGCCGCAAAGTCATGCACGGCGACGGTCAGGGTGCCATCCATGTCGAACACCCAGTGCTTCACATCGCTCAGGCTCATGCCCAGTCCTTGCGGTGACGAATCAGGCCTTCCTGGGTCACCGACGCCACCAGTTGCCCGGCGCGGTTGTACACGCTGCCACGGGAGAAACCCCGGGAATTGCCGGCCCACGGACTGTCCATCGCATAGAGCAGCCAGTCATCGGCGCGCAGATCATTGTGGAACCACAGCGCGTGATCGAGGCTGGCGACCTGCATGTCTTTCTGCCAGACCGACTTGCCGTGCGGCAGCATCGAAGTGGTCAGCAAACCGAAGTCCGAAGCATAGGCCAGCAGGTATTTGTGCAGCGCCGGAATATCCGCCAACGCGCCGTCGGCACGGAACCACACGTATTTCACCGGATCGGCCGGTTGCGGGTTGTACGGGTCTTTTTCAGTGACCGGGCGCACTTCGATCGGTTTCGGGCACAGCAGTTTTTCGCGCATATGCTCGGGGATCAGGTGCGCGCGTTGCTGGGTCAGTTCCAGCTCCGACGGCAGGTTTTCCGGGCCGACCACCACCGGCATCTGGCTCTGATGCTCAAAGCCTGCCTCGTCATACTGAAACGAAGCGCTGCAAGTGAAGATCGGGTGGCCTTTCTGGATGGCCGTGACCCGACGGGTGCTGAAGCTGCCGCCATCACGCACGCGATCCACCGAATACACCACCGGCAACTTGGCATCGCCCGGGCGCAGGAAATAGCCGTGCATCGAATGCACATGGCGCGCCTCTTCAACCGTCTGACTGGCCGCCGACAGCGACTGACCGAGCACCTGCCCGCCGAACAACTGACGGAAACCCAAGTCCTGGCTGCGGCCACGGAACAGGTTTTCCTCGATCGGCTCCAGGGTCAGCAGGTCGACCAGATCTTCCAACACTTGGCTCATTCAGACTCTCCTCACACAACGCTATGCCGCGCAGTCTTGGCTGCGGCGGCCCATTCAGGTTCTGGCGCGAGCCACTGTCGCGCCATTGTAAACGTCCGTGTCGGCTTAGCCATGCAGGGTTTGCAGCCATTGCTCCCTGGTGATTCGGTACAACAGATGCCGGCGCAACGGGTGATCGACGGCAACTTTGGGGTGATCGAAATCATCGGCCGGATCGTGCTGCATGCCAATCGCCTGCATGACTTTCTCCGACGGCAGATTGCTCTGCGCGGTGAAGGACACGATCTCCTTCAGCCCCAGCCGATCAAAGCCTGCGCGCAATGCCGTCCACGCCGCCTCACTGGCATAGCCGAGGCCCCAATGCTCGCGGGCCAGACGCCAGCCGATTTCCACCGCCGGAGTGAACGGCGCATCGAAACCGACCACGCCGAGGCCGGTAAAACCGATGAACTCACCGCTGTCCTTGCGCTCCAGCGCCCACAGACCGAAGCCGTGCTCGGCAAAATGCCCGCGCACTCGGCCGATCATCGACGCACTTTCCAGCCGGCTGAGCGGGGCCGGAAAGTAGCGCATCACCTGCGGATCGGCGCACATCGCCGCAAATGCCGGCAAATCCTCGTCGCGCCACTGACGCATCAACAGGCGTGCGCTTTCGAGTTGCTGAATCGGCTCCATCATGCCCCTCCATTTCCATGCCGCAAGTCTACATCGCTGGTAGGATCGTTCACTCTTTCCTGCGTTCCCAATCTTCAACAGCCATACGAAATCACCATGCCACTGCCGCTGATCTACCACGAAGACTACAGCCCCGAGTTTCCGGCGGATCACCGCTTTCCCATGGACAAGTTCCGCTTGCTGCGCGATCACCTGGTCGACAGCGGCCTGACCCGCGACGCCGACCTGCTGCGTCCCGAGATCTGTCCCAACGACATCCTCGCCCTGGCCCATGACCGTCGCTATATCGAACGTTACATGAGCGGCGAGTTGTCCCGCGAAGACCAGCGGCGCCTCGGCCTGCCGTGGAACGAAGCCTTGGCGCGGCGCACGGTGCGTGCGGTCGGTGGCTCGATTCTGGCGGCGGAAAAAGCCCTGGAGCATGGTCTGGCCTGTCACCTGGCCGGCGGCACCCATCACGCTCACTACGACTACCCGGCCGGGTTCTGCATCTTCAATGACCTGGCGATCATCAGCCATTACCTGCTGCAAAGCGGTCGGGTGAACCGAGTGCTGATCTTCGATTGCGACGTGCATCAGGGCGACGGCACCGCACGGATCCTGCAGGACACGCCGGAGGCGATCACCGTTTCCCTGCACTGCGAAAAGAACTTTCCGGCACGCAAGGCCGAAAGCGACTGGGACATTCCGCTGCCCAAAGGTATGGGCGATGCCGACTATCTGCAGGTGGTGGATGACACGCTCAATTACCTGCTGCCGCTGTATCAACCGGACCTGGTGCTGTACGACGCCGGCGTCGATGTGCACAAGGACGACGCCCTCGGTTATCTGCAACTGACAGACGAAGGCGTCGCCGCCCGCGATGAAAGCGTGATGCGTCACTGCCTGGGCCGCGACATCCCGGTGGTTGGCGTGATCGGCGGCGGCTACAGCAAGGATCGCCACGCCCTCGCCCGCCGCCACGGCATCCTCCATCACAGTGCGCAACGGGTCTGGACGTCACACGGTTGTCACTAAGCTGTGCTGCGTTACCCACAATGGCTGTGGAACGGCCTGTGGATAACCTGAGCGAAAGGGACTACAGCCCATACCCCTCATGGCCTGCAGCACACTGACTAATTTTTAACCAGGTATCGAATCCACTGAATACCCCTGTGGGAGCGAGCTTGCTCGCGAAGGCGGTGTGTCAGTCAACTGGATGTTGAATCTACCGACGTCTTCGCGAGCAAGCTCGCTCCCACAGGGATCTCCCACATTGGTCTGCGCTGTTAGAATGCGCGCCTTATCCCGCCATACCGCAGCGCACGCCATGACCCAGACTTCCGCCCCCCTCCCCGCTCACGTCGCCATCATCGGCGGTGGCCCCGCCGGCCTGATGGCCGCCGAAGTGCTGAGCCAGGCCGGCGTGCGTGTCGATCTGTATGACGGCATGCCCTCGGTCGGTCGCAAGTTCCTGCTGGCCGGGGTCGGCGGCATGAACATCACCCACTCCGAGCCTTACCCGGCGTTCCTCGCGCGCTACGCCGAACGCGCGCCGCAGATCGCGCCGTTACTGCGCGGTTTCGACGCCGACGCGTTGTGCCGCTGGATTCATGAACTGGGCATCGAAACCTTTATCGGCAGCTCCGGCCGGGTATTCCCCACCGACATGAAAGCCGCGCCGCTGCTGCGCGCCTGGCTCAAACGCCTGCGCGACAGCGGCGTGGTTATCCACACCCGCCATCGCTGGCTCGGCTGGGATGAACACGATGCGCTGCGCATCGCCAGCCCCAACGGCGAAATCACCGTCAAACCCGACGCCACCCTGCTCGCCCTCGGCGGCGGCAGTTGGTCGCGGCTGGGTTCGGATGGCGCGTGGATGCTGCCCCTTGAGCAAAAAGGCGTAGGACTGGCGCCGTTGCAGCCGAGCAATTGCGGCTTCGAGGTGCAGGCCTGGAGCGAGTTCCTTGTCAGTAAATTCGCCGGCGCACCGCTGAAAAATGTCGCCATCGGTTTGAACGACGATATCCCGCGCCTGGGCGAATGCGTGATTACCGCAACCGGGGTCGAAGGCAGCCTGATCTATGCACTGTCGGCACCGATTCGCGAAGCGATCAATGCGCACGGCTCAGCCACGGTGCACATCGATCTGCTGCCCGGCCGTCCTGTGGATAAATTACAGGCCGCGTTGAGCAAACCACGCGGCTCGCGTTCGATGGCCAAGCATCTGCACAGTCAGGTCGGAATTGATGGGGTGAAAGCGGCGTTGTTGCGAGAGCTGAGCGATGCAGCAACGTTTGCTGATCCGGCGCTGTTGGCGCGGGCGATCAAGGCGTTACCGCTGACTTTGGTAAAAACGCGGCCGCTGGATGAAGCGATCAGCAGTGCCGGTGGCGTGATGTTCGAAGCGCTGGATCAGCGTTTGATGCTCAAGGCGTTGCCGGGGGTGTTCTGTGCGGGCGAGATGCTGGATTGGGAAGCGCCGACGGGCGGCTATCTGCTGACCGGGTGTTTTGCCAGCGGGCGATCTGCGGGTTTTGGGATGCTGGAGTGGTTGCGCAAGGACTGAGGACCGCGGCGCGCCCTTCGCGAGCAAGCCCGCTCCCACAGGAGATCTCCATTTCAATGAAGGCCCATGTGGGAGCGGGCTTGCTCGCGAAGGCGTCCTTACAGACGCCCCATCAGATCAAGGCTTGCGCTTACGCGGCCCGGTATTGAACACCGGCACTTTACGTACAGGCTTGATCGACGGCTCCGGCGCCTGGGTGTCGCCACTGTCGACCCACTTGCCCAGATTGCGCTTGCCACCGCCGCCGGATGCTTTCGGCTTTTTCGGTTTCTTCGGCTTCTTGATCACCTGACCGCTGGCGTCGGTATCCGGCACGCGGTGCTCAGGTTCGAAGTCCGGCTCGTTCTGACGCTTCAAGGTCTGACGCGTGAGCATCTCGATTGCCGAAAGCATGTTCACTTCATCCGCGCACACCAGCGAAATCGCCTCGCCCGTCGCACCGGCACGGCCAGTACGACCGATGCGGTGAATGTAATCCTCGGCAACGATTGGCAAATCGAAGTTGACCACCAGCGGCAAATCTTCGATATCCAGACCACGCGCGGCGACGTCGGTCGCCACCAGAATCTGCACTTCGCTGAGCTTGAAACGATCCAGCGCACGCTGACGGGTCGCCTGCGGTTTGTCGCCATGGATGCCGTCGGCGTTGATGCCCAGGCCCTGGAGTTTTTCCACCAGCGCATCCACACCATTGCGGGTCTTGGCGAACACCAGCACCTGCTTCCACTTGTTCTTGCGCATCAGGTGCACGAACAGTTCCGGCTTGCGCTTCTTGTCCACCGTCACCACCCACTGCTTGACGGTGTTGGCCGCGACGTTGCGCGGGCTGACTTCGATGCTCAGCGGATCGTTGAGCATCTGCCCGGCGAGCAGGCGGATGTCATCGGAGAAGGTCGCCGAGAACAGCAGCGTCTGGCGCTTCTTCGGCAGCATGCGGTAAATGTTCGCCAGTTCTTCGGAGAAGCCCAGGTCGAGCATGCGGTCGGCTTCATCCAGCACCAGGGTTTGCAACTGATCGAGTTTCAACGCGTTCTGGCGGAACAGGTCGATCAGGCGACCAGGCGTGGCGACCAGCACATCAACGCCGCCGCGCAGCTTCATCATCTGCGGGTTGATGCTGACGCCGCCGTACACCGCATACGTGCGCAATGGCAGGTTTTCAGCGTATTGGCGCACCGACTCATGAACCTGCTCCGCCAGCTCGCGGGTCGGCACCAGAATCAGCGCACGCGCCGAATTGGCGGCCACTTTCGGCCCTTCCATGGCCAGCAACTGCAGCAGCGGCAAGGCGAAACCGGCGGTCTTGCCGGTGCCGGTCTGGGCCGCAGCCATCAGGTCGCGACCGGCCAGAACGGCCGGAATGGCTTGCGCCTGGACCGGCGTTGGAGTCTGGTAGCCGAGCTTCTCGAGGGAGCGCAGCAAGGGTTCGATCAGGCCAAGGGTGGCGAAAGTCATGGGAGTACCGTAGGAAAAATCAGCGCGGTTGCGCAAAACAAGGATGCAATGGCGCGCAGTTTACCCTAATTCACACGTTGCTCTGCTGGAATGGCGGTCTTCGGCGTCTCCACGACGAGCGGCTGCGCCGGGCGCCGCCACTGCGGCAGACCGATCAACACCACCGCGCTGATGATCACCAGCATCGCCAGCGCTTCTTCCATGCCGATGCTCTCGCCAACAAACACGATCCCCAGCAACACCGCCACCGCCGGGTTGACGTAGGCATAACTGGTGGCCGCTGCCGGACGCACGTGCTTGAGCAGGTACATGTAGGAATTGAAGGCGATGATCGAGCCGAAGAAAATCAGATAACCCAAGGCCAGCCAGCCTTCCACCGGCGGCAAGGCTTGCAGGTGTTCGCCGCTGACCGCGCTGCCGATCAACAGCACCACGCCACCCACCAGCATCTCCACCGCGCTGGCCATCGCCCCTTGCGGCAACGGCAGGTGTTTGCTCCACACCGAGCCGAACGCCCAGGTTGCCGCCGCAAAAATCAGCAGCGCCGCGCCCATCGGGCTCGATTGCAGGTTGGAACCCATGTTGAGCATGGCGATGCCGATAATCCCCAGCGCCACCCCGGCCCACTCCAGCCGAGTATTGCGCGCGCCCCAGAAATACCCGCAGAGCAAGGTGAACAACGGCACTGTCGCCACCGCCAATGCCGCCACACCCGAGGCCACGCCCGTGTGTTCAGCCACGCTCACCGCGCCATTACCCAGACTTAGTAGCAAAATCCCGATGATCCCCGCCGCTTTCCACTGCGCCCAGGTCGGCGCCGGCGCCCCGCGCCAGCGCAGGAACGCATACATCAGGCTGCCGGCAATCACGAAGCGCACGCCGCCGAGCATCAGTGGCGGCCAGTATTCGACGCCGATACGGATCACCAGATAGGTCGATCCCCAAATCACGTACAGCGCGAAAAACGCGGCGATCAGCGGCAGAGAAAAACGGCGCAAGGCAGGCATGGGCAGCTCGACAGTCAGAGGCAGGGTCCGATTATTCTAGAAAGGCCCGCGGGCAAAAATAAGTTACAAAACCTGTTTATCGCGCCGGTACACTTTTGAAACAACGGAGATCGACGGGATTAACCGCGATTTCGAAAGTCTGGCAATTTCAGGAGTCCGGCCTTGGACAAATACGACCGCATGCTGCTCAGCGCCCTGTTGGAAAACGGTCGCGCGTCCTACGCCGATCTGGCGCGCAAGGTGAATCTCTCTGCCCCGGCGGTGGCCGAACGCGTCGCCAAACTTGAGGCAGCCGGGGTGATCACCGGGTATCAGGCAAACATCGACCTGTCGAAAATCGGCTTGCCGATCCAGTGCATGATCGAACTGCGCCTGCACCAGAATGGCAGCCAGAAGGTGTATGACGAACTGGTGAAAATCCCGCAACTGACCGAATGCTTCCGAGTGACCGGCGATCCATGCGTGATGATGAAGGGCGCGGTGGGCTCGATGCCGGAGTTGGAAGAGTTGATCAATCGGGTGGCGAAGTTCGGCTTCAGCAAGACCTCGATTGTGTTGTCGAGCGCAATAGAGAAGCGCGTGCCGTTGAGCCATATCGAAGGCAACGGCAAGTAATCAGCAACTCAGAGGATCCAAATGTGGGAGC
>NZ_JANLOG010000139.1:0-8210 GCF_025466205.1 Pseudomonas sp. 13B_3.2_Bac1 | reverse complement strand
CTCCCACAGGGGTTATAGGGTGCCAGGTAGATCAATGCACGCGCCGGCCCGGTTTGAAACTGTGATGACGGTTGATCCACACCGTCGCCAGCGCAATCAGCGACAGGATCAACAGCGCCCACGGAAACGACATCGCCCCCGCCCGATCCAGCAGCAGCCCGCCAAACAGACCGCCGCCGGCAATCGCCACGTTCCAGGAGGTGGTGAGCATCGCCTGCACCACGTCCACATGCTCGCCAGCCGAATCCGCTGCAGCCGTCAGCAGCAACGTCGCCGAGCCACCAAACGACAAGCCCCACACGGCCATGCAGGTGTAGATCAGCCACGGCGACGGTGACATCAGCGCCAGCACCAGGGCGGTCACGGCAAACACCGCGAGGCTGATCAGGGTCAGCCAGCGCAACCAGCGATCCACCAGCAGGCCGATGATCCAGATCCCGACCAGCGAACACAGACCGAACACCAGCAGCACCAGATCGACCCGCTCGGCCAGCCCGGCCTGCATCAGGAACGGCGCAATGTAGGTGTAGAGAATGTTGTGCCCGAGCATCCAGGTCAGCACCACGAACAGCACCGGCCGTACGCCCGGCAGACGCAGCGATTGCAGCAGCGGCAGGCGTTCGGCGCTGGTCTGGCCCGGACGATTGGGCACCGCCAGCACGATCCACGCCGCCAACACCAATGCCAGCGCCGACATGATCCCGAACGAAGCGCGCCAACCGATCAGGTTGCCCAGCCAGGTCCCCGCCGGTGTGCCCAGCGACAGTGCCACTGGGGTGCCGAGCATGGCGATCGCCAACGCTCGCCCCTGCTGATGCGCCGGCACGATCCCGCGGGCGTAACCGGCCATGATCCCCCATGACAACCCCGCCGCCATCCCGGCCAGAAACCGCGAAGCGAGGGTCAGACCGTAATGGCTGGAGAACGTGGTGATGGTGTTGAACACCAGGAAACCGCCAACCGTCATCAGCAGCACCCGCCGCCGTGGCCAGCCCCGGGTGGCGACGGTCAGCGGAATCGCCGCGACGATCGAGCCCAGCGCATACAGCGTCACCAGTTGCCCGGCGAGCACTTCGCTGACCCCAAGCCCGGCGCCGATTTGCGGCAGCAGCCCGGCCGGCAGGGTTTCGGTGAGGATGGCGATGAAGCCGGTCATGGCGAACGCCAGCAACGCGGCATAGGGCAGTTTTTCTGCACGGGTGGCGTGGTCGAGGCGGGTGAATTCGGTGCTTGCGGAGTCGGTCATGACAGGTGCAGCTCCCTTTGGATCAATAGTAGCGATGGATTGTATACAAAAACCCCACTCACAATTTGATCAATGTGGGAGTGAGCGTGCTCGCGAATGCGGTGGATCTATCAGAGATTCAGCGCCTGGCAGATCGCTTTCGCGAGCAGGCTCGCTCCCACATTGGATCTCCGCACTTACTGCACCGGCAGGAAATTCAGGAACAGCAGGCTCTGCGCGTAATTCAGGCCGATGCGCCGGTAGCGCTCGTCGAGCATCTGCGTCAGCAAGTCGAGGCGCGCGACGATCTTGCCGAATTCGGTGGCGAAACTGAGGTTGCTACCCTCCTCCGAGATTTCGTTGGAGAACAGCAAGGGCTGGCCTTCCTTGTTCTGGCGCTGGGACAGAATCCACGTGGCTTTCTCGATGTTGCGCGCGGCGTTGTGGACGAAGGTCGGGTTGATCGCATCGGTCATGTAGAACTCGACGCGATTGCCATGGGCGGTGACCAGCATGCTGCCGATGGCATAGATGAAGGCGCCGACCCGATCCCCGAGAAACTCCGGACTCATCGCATAACTGAGCGCCGCCAGATCTTTGCGCCCGCCCAGCACCGGCAACGGTTGCTGCTGCTCGACCGCCAGGCGCACCTGTTTCACCGCCGTGTTGATGTCGAGGAAGCCCGACTTGCGCAGTTCTTCCGGGTTGCGCAAATACAGCTTGCCCATCAGGCGATACAGACTGTTGAGGTTGTCGCGCATCGCCAATGTGGCCATGCGGTCGACGCTGGTTTGCAGGAATTCCTGCGGTTGACCGTCGCGCATCTGCGCGAAAAAGCCATTGCCGTCCTGATGCGTGCAACCGCTGACAAACAGCGACGACAGACAGGCCAGCAACAGGCACGGGCGGCGAACGAATCGGGCGATGGGGGGAAAAACTCTCGGCATGAATTCTCGAACAGGCACATTCCTGCGCGGCGGGCGTCGCCGCATCCTGGCCATGGATAGAGCCGCCGAATCCGGAAAAGTGCAGCGCTGGCACGATTTCCCGACCTTCGGCAACCATTTAGTATGACTTTATGTTTGCACTAAACCTTTAACCGGCTATAAATTCTGACTCAACTCACAATTAGCATGACTATTACCCTGTTTTGAAAACAACAACAAAAAGGAAGGTCAACCATGCTTCAATCACGTCACCTGCTCTCCGGCCTCGGACTGTCCCTGATGATCGCCACCCTCTCCGCCAACGCGGCCGGCCTGACCGCCGAACACAAAGCCTTCGGCAAAACCAATGACGGCACGCCCGTCGAGCAATACATCCTGCGTAACAGCCACGGCATGCAGGCGACCGTCATCACCTACGGCGCCACCCTGCAATCGCTGCTGGTACCGGACAAACACGGCAAAGCCGCCGATGTGGTGCTGGGCTTCGACGATGTCCAGGGCTACCAGAAAGGCACCGCCTATTTCGGCGCGACTATCGGCCGTTTCGGCAATCGACTGGCCGAAGGCGCCTTCGAACTCGACGGCAAGCGGTATCAGGTGCCGCAGAACGACAAGTCCAACGCCTTGCATGGCGGCACTGTGGGCTTTGACAAAAAGGTCTGGAAAGCCGAGCCCGTCACAGACAAGGATTCCGTCGGCGTGACCCTGACCTACCTTTCGGCGGATGGCGAAATGGGCTTCCCAGGCAACCTCACCACGCAAGTGACCTATCGCCTGACCGACAGCAACGAACTGCGCATCGACTACAAGGCCAGCACCGATCAACCGACGGTGCTCAACCTGACCAACCACAGCTACTTCAACCTCGCCGGTGCCGGCAATGGCGACGTGTTGAAACAAGTCGCGACCCTGCACGCCAACCGCTATACCCCGGTCACGGCCAAGCTGATCCCGACCGGCGAACTGGCACCCGTGGCCGGCACGCCGATGGACTTCACCAAACCCACCGCGATCGGCACGCACATCAAGGCCGATCATCCGCAGCTGAAATTCGCCGAGCCGAAACTGGGCGGCTTCGATTTCAACTGGGTGCTGGATACCAAAAGCGATGTGAGCAAGGTCGCCGCCGAGGTCAGCGATCCGCAGTCCGGGCGGCATTTGCAGCTGTTCACCAGCGAGCCGGGGGTGCAGTTTTATACCAGCAACTTCCTCGACGGCACGGTCAAGGGTAAGGGTGGCAAGGTCTATCCGCACTGGGGCGCGTTTACCCTGGAGACTCAGCACTATCCGGACTCGCCGAATCAGCCGGATTTCCCAAGTACGCGGCTGGATCCGGGACAGGCTTATACACAAAGCGTCGTCTTGAAATTCACCACAAAATAACTGGCCTCACTCATTTCCTGTGGCGAGGGAGCTTGCTCCCGCTGGGGCGCGAAGCGGCCCTCGCTTTTCATTAAGTTGGAAAGCAGCGGCCTGCTGCGCAGTCCAGCGGGAGCAAGCTCCCTCGCCACAGGTTCATCGCCCTTCATTGGAACCCCTGCGCTATCCTGCTGCCCACTAAGGTATCGACCATCAGCACAGGAGGTTTGAATGCGTACCCTCGAACTGGCAGGCGTGCAGGTTCCCGTGATTGGCCAGGGCACCTGGCGCATGGGCGAAGATCGCTCGGCGCACCCGCGTGAAGTGTCCGCGCTGCGCCAAGGCATCGAATTGGGCATGACCCTCATCGACACGGCGGAAATGTACGCCGAGGGCGGTGCCGAAAGCGTGGTCGGCGAAGCCATTGCCGGTCTGCGCGACCAGGTGTTTCTGGTGAGCAAGGTCTACCCGCACAACGCCAGCCGCAAAGGCATCCCCCAAGCCTGCGAGCGCAGCCTGCGCCGGCTCGACACCGATTACATCGACCTCTATCTGCTGCATTGGCGCGGCCAGTATCCGCTGGATGAAACTGTCGAAGCGTTCGAACGCCTGCGCGAGGACGGCAAGATCGGCCGCTGGGGCGTGTCGAATTTTGACGTCGACGACCTCGAAGAACTGGCCAACCCGGCGTGCGCCACCAATCAGGTGCTGTACAACCTGGAAGAGCGCGGCGTCGAATTCGATCTGCTGCCATGGTGCCGACAGCAGCGCATGCCGTTGATGGCGTACTGCCCGATTGGCCAGGGTGGCGCGATGCTGGCTGAACCGGTGCTGAACAAGATTGCCACTCGTCACAACGTGACCCCGGCACAGGTTTCACTGGCGTGGATTCTGCGTCAGGATGGTGTGATTGCGATTCCCAAGGCTGTGCGACCGGAACACGTGCAACTCAATGCACAAGCGGCGCAGTTGCAACTGGATGCCGGGGATCTGGCGGCGCTGGACCAAGTATTTAAAGCGCCACAACGCAAGCAGCGGCTGGCTATGGTCTGAGTCGCTGCCGGCTGGCGAGGGCTTCGTCATGAGAAGCACTGATCAGTGCGACCCGTTCAATCTTCAGCGTTTCGTCCAGGCCCAGGACCCGGTGTTCGAACGGATCCAGCGTGAACTCGACGAGGGGCGCAAGCGCAGCCACTGGATGTGGTTTGTGTTCCCGCAGTTCGCCGGGCTCGGTGGCAGCGAAATGTCCCGGCGCTTCGCCATTCAGTCTGCCGAGGAAGCCGAGGCTTACCTGGCCCATGACCTGCTCGGCGCTCGACTGCGCACCTGCACGCAGCTGGTACTGAACATCCGTCAGCGTTCGATTGCGGAGATTTTCGGCCACCCCGATGACCTGAAGTTTCACTCCTCGATGACGCTGTTTGCCCAGTTTGGCACCGAGGACAGTCTGTTCAATCAGGCACTCGAACGTTACTTCCACGGCATCCTCGACGAATGGACCCTGCAACTGCTGGACTCAAAACAGGCCCAGTTGCCCCCCGATCAGGGTTGAGAAGTCGTCGTCGACGAACGGCAGAATCGCATCGGCCACCGGCTGCAGTTGGCGGGTGATGTAGTGGTCGTAGTCGATGGCGGCGCGGCGCACTTCCAGCGGTTCCGGCCCGGCCAGGGTGATCACGTAACTGATCCAGCCACCGTTCTGATATTGCCGCGGGCGCCCGTGCTGTGCGTTGTAATCGTCGGCCAGCCGCGCCGCGCGCACATGCGGCGGCACGTTGCGTTCGTAGTCATCGAGGGTGCGGCGCAGGCGCTTGCGGTAGACCAGTCGCTCATCAAATTCGCCGGCCAGGGTCTTGCGCACGTAATCGCGCACGTAATCCTGATACGGCTTGCGCTGGAAGATTCGCTCGTACAACTCCTGCTGGAACTGCCGGGCCAGCAGTGACCAGTCGGTGCGCACGGTTTCCAGGCCCTTGTAGACCATTTCTTCACTGCCGTCGGCGCGGCTCACCAGTCCGGCGTAGCGCTTTTTGCTGCCCTCCTCGGCGCCGCGAATGGTCGGCATCAGAAAACGTTTGTAGTGCGTTTCGTACTGCAATTCGAGGGCACTTTGCAGGCCGTACTCCTCGCGCACATGCTCGCGCCACCAGTCGTTGACGTGCTTGACCAGCGCCTGACCGATCTGCGCCGCTTCCTCCTGCCCGTGCGGACGGCGCAGCCAGACGAAGGTCGAGTCGGTGTCGCCATAGATCACTGCGTGGCCCTGCGCTTCGATGAGCTGCCGCGTGCGCAGCATGATCTCGTGGCCGCGCAGGGTGATCGACGACGCCAGACGCGTATCGAAAAATCGGCAACCGCTGGAACCGAGCACGCCGTAGAAGGCGTTCATGATGATTTTCAACGCCTGCGACAGCGGCGCGTTGTGCTCGCGCTTGGCGGTCTCGCGGCCTTCGGCGACGCGCGCGACGATCGACGGCAGGCAATGCCGGGTGCGCGAGAATCGGGCGCCGCGAAACCCCGGCACCGAATCGGCATCGTCCGGGTGTTGCAGGCCTTCGATCAGGCCCACCGGGTCGATCAAAAAGGTGCGGATGATCGACGGATACAGGCTCTTGTAATCGAGCACCAGCACCGATTCGTACAGCCCCGGTTGCGAATCCATGACGAAGCCGCCCGGGCTGGCCTGCGGCGGATTGGTGCCCAGATTCGGCGCGACGAAACCCTGGCGGTGCATCAGCGGCATATACAGGTGAGTGAACGCCGCCACCGAGCCACCGCTGCGATCCGCCGGCAGCCCGGTAACGCTGGCGCGTTCGAGGAGAAACGTCAGCAACTCGGTCTTGGCGAAGATCCGCGTGACCAGTTCGCAGTCCTTGAGGTTGTACTTGGCCAGCGCCGGTTTGTCCTCGGCGAACATGCGGTTGATTTCGTCCATGCGCTGGTACGGGTTGTCGATCGCCTTGCCCTCGCCGAGCAGGGTCTGCGCGACGTTTTCCAGGCTGAACGAGGGAAAACTCCAGGTCGCCGAGCGCAGCGATTCAATGCCGTCGATGATCAGCCGCCCCGCCGCCGAGGCAAAGTAGTGTGTGCGACTGCCGTGTTCGCGCCACTGCATCTCTTCGCCGCCGCGACCGATTTTCAGCGGCACGCCGAGGCGCCGCGCATGTTCGTGGAGTATGCGCAGGTCGAACTGCACGACGTTCCAGCCGATGATTGCGTCGGGATCGTGGCGGGCGAACCAGTCGTTGAGTTTCTTCAGGATCACGGTGCGCGAGTCGCAGTATTCGAGATCGAAGTCGACGATGCTCGCGTCACCGTTCGGCGCGCCGAGCATGTACACCTGACGCTGGCCGCAGCCTTCCAAAGCAATGGAATACAGTTCGCCGGTTTCGGTGGTTTCGATGTCCAGCGAGACCAGGCGCAGTTTGGGCCGGTATTTGGGATCGGGCTTCAGTTGGGCGTTGAGCAAGACGCCGTCGGCATCGGCAGTGCCGCTGAACAGCACCGGCGCGGTGATGAAGCGTTCCATCAGGTAGCGTTCCGGCGGGCGCACGTCGGCTTCATAAACGTCGACACCGGCGCGGTTGAGCGCGGTTTCCAGGCGCATCAACTGGCCGTGTTGCTGGCAATACAGGCCCAGCACCGGGCGATGCTCGAAATCCTGCAGGGCCAGCGGGCGCAGTTCGACGTTCTTTTCGTCGTGGAGCAGGCGTTCGGCTGCTTCACGCTGTTCGGCGGGGATAAACGCCACCGAAGTCTGCGGCGCCAGGCGCACACGGCGCGGCCCGGCGTCGGTCGCCAGCCAGAACTCGACTTCGGTGCCGGCCGGGGTATCGCGCCAATGCCGGGTCAGGACGAAGCCCTGCTGTAAATCCACCACTGCAACCTCAGGAATTGAATCAGAGGGGCATTCTACGCTGCCCTTCAAGCGATAACCCCATTCCCTGTGGTGAGGGAGCTTGCTCCCGCTCGGCTGCGCAGCATTCGTAAAACCAGGCAATGCGGTGCATCAGGCAAACCGAATTCTCAGGGTTTGGGACTGCTACGCAGTCCAGCGCGAGCAAGCTCCCTCGCCACAGGGTTGGAGGTAAGCCGGAAAAACCGGCAAATGACGTTTTTTGCGTGCTATCTGCCGCTTTGCCACCTTGCTCTGCGCGCCAGCGTCTACGATGCTTGGAGAACAACGACAACACCTGAGTAACCGCCATGAAGACCGTCGCCCAACTGCTCAAGCTCAAAGATCAGAAAAATCAGGAAGTACACCAGATCAAACCCGGTCACATGGTGCTCGAAGCGCTGATGAAGATGGCCGAGAAAAACGTCGGGGCCTTGCTGGTGGTGGAGAACGACGAAGTGCTGGGCATCATCAGTGAGCGTGACTACGCACGCAAACTGGTGCTGCACGGGCGTTCCTCGGTGGGCACACCGGTGCGCGACATCATGGTTTCGCCGGTGATCACCGTGGACACCCACCAGACCGTCGACACCTGCCTGAGCATCATGTCCGACAAACGCCTGCGCCACTTGCCGGTGGTGGAGAACGGCAAGCTGATCGGTCTGTTGTCGATCGGCGACCTGGTAAAAGAGGCGATTGCCGAACAGGCAGAGCTGATCAAACAGCTGGAGCAGTACATTCGCGGGGAATGATCACCTTTCGCGCGAGCACTGCAAATCACCTG
>NZ_JANLOG010000063.1:0-8285 GCF_025466205.1 Pseudomonas sp. 13B_3.2_Bac1 | reverse complement strand
AAACAAAAAAAACACACCCCCCCCCCCCCCCCCCCCCCCCCCCCCCCCCCCCCCCCCCCCCCACACGGGAGTGTGCAGGGTGTCAGTGCCGGCTCATCAAACCGTGCAACACACCGAGGCGCAGCCCCGGTTCCGACGGCACCATCTGCGAAATGCCAAACACTTTGAACGCCGCCAGCATCAGCACCAATCCGCCGGGCAAAATGCTCTGGCGATGCGGCTGCAAACCTGCCAGCTTCAATTGCTGAACGTTCTTCACCTTCAGCAGCAACAGCGACAGGCGCAACAACCCACCATAGGTGATGCCATCCTGACCGAAGTCATTCAAGCGATTAGCCTTGAGCACCTTCGCCAGCATCCGCGCCGTGCCCGACGAGCCAATGGTCTGCTGCCAGCCCTGTGCGCGATAGCGGCGGGCGACTTTCTCGAATTGCATGATCGCCACACGCTCGGCTTCCTGCAGTGCACCGGGCGCAATGCGTCCGTCAGGGAAATAGCGTGCGCCCAGAGTGCCGCTGCCGATGGCGATGCTTTCGGTGAGCAGCGGCTGCGAACCTTGGCCGAGAATCAGCTCGGTGGAACCACCGCCGATGTCGACTACCAGGCGCATGTCTTCAGCGCCCGGCAGGGTATGGGCGACGCCGGCATAGACCAGTCGCGCCTCTTCATGGCCGGAAATGACGTCGATGCGAAAACCCAGATGGCGCTCGGCACTGTGCAGAAACAACTGCGCATTGTCGGCCTCGCGCACCGCGCTGGTCGCCACTGCCCGCACCTTGCCGGCCTCGAACCCGCGCAGTTTCTTGCCGAACCGCGCCAGCGCCTGCCAGCCACGATCCAGCGCCATTTCGTCCAGTGCACCGCCGTCGAAGCCCTCGGCCAACCGCACCGGTTCACGCAGGGTTTTGACTTCCTGAATCATGAAGCCTTTTCGACTGCGAACCGACTGGCCGATCATCATCCGAAACGCATTCGAACCCAGGTCGATGGCGGCAAACAGCGAGGCGTCTTCTTTCATGGGAATCCCTGCAAAGCATCCGTCGAAGGCTCAAGACGGTTTGCGAGGATTCTGCGGTGCGGTTGATGACATCCTGATGACGGGGCAGGGGCGGTTCAGTGAATTATCGGCTGTCATGACACTGTCATTATCCGGCGACTATCCTGACCCCAATACATCGCGTGTTCTTAAAGTTTTTGCTGCCTCTTTGGGCAGCTTTTTTTTGCCCGCGATTTGGCAATCCCTACGCAAGGTTTGCAATCGTAGGCGTCGTCTGGCTAATATGCGATCCATATACACTTCGTATCGGATTCGGATATGGGCATCGTAAAGATTTCAGAAGACATGCACGAGAACCTGCGCATCTCCAGCAACGCGCTCAGCCGCTCGATCAACGCGCAGGCCGAGCACTGGATGCGCATCGGCATGCTCGCCGAGCTGCACCCCAACCTCGACCACAGCGCCATTTGCCGCTTGCTGATCCGCGCCGAACAGAACGGCGGGCTGGATCTGCATCAACTGACTCAGGAAGCCGTCAGCGCATGAGAAACCAGATCAAGATCAATACACCCGCCGAAATCGTCCAGTCCCGTGCTGCCGGCAAGCTGGCCGCCGACGTACTGGCGATGCTGGTGCCGCACGTCAAGGCCGGGGTGACTACCGATGAGCTGGATCGGTTGTGCAACGACTACATCGTCAACGTGCAGAAAGCGATTCCGGCAAACGTCGGTTATCACGGCTTCCCGAAAACCGTCTGCGCCTCGGTCAACGATGTGGTGTGCCACGGCATCCCGTCGGGCACGCCGCTGAAGGATGGCGACATCGTCAACCTCGACATCGCGGTAATCAAGGATGGCTGGTTCGGCGACACCAGCCGCATGTACGTGGTCGGCGAGGCGACGCCTGAAGCACAACACCTGATCAAAACCACCTACGACGCGATGTGTGCGGGCATTCGCATGGTGCGTCCGGGCGCGACACTGGGCGACATCGGTCATGCGATCCAGAGCCTGGCGGAGAGCGAAGGTTTCAGCGTGGTGCGCGAGTATTGCGGGCATGGCATTGGCAAGGTGTATCACGATGAGCCGCAGATCCTGCATTACGGTTTTCCCAATCAGGGCATGAAGCTCAAGGCGGGGATGATCTTCACCGTCGAACCCATGCTCAATGCCGGCAAGCGCCATGTGAAGAACATGCCGGACGGCTGGACGGTGCTGACCAAGGATGGCTCGCTGTCGGCGCAGTGGGAGCATATGGTCGCGGTGACGGAGACAGGTTTTGAAATCCTGACGGCGTGGCCGGATCAGATTGAAGGATTTGCACCGATTAGCTGAGCGCCACAAAAAAACTGTGGGAGCGGGCTTGCTCGCGAAGGCGGTGTGTCATTCAACATAAACAGTGACTGACACACCGCCTTCGCTAGCAAGCCCGCTCCCACAAGGGGATTTGCGGGGTTACCGAGATCCTCAGTGGGCCCCGGCGGCTTTGTTGAGGTCGCTGTCGGTCCATTCGGTGTAGACGCAGGCGTCCGCGGTAGCCCAGCGCACCCGCACCGGATCGCCAGCCTTGAGCGGCATGCCCGCCGCCGACAGCGCTTTAACCGTCATCGAAGTACCGCCCGACGTCACCACGCTGCAGGTCTGGCTTTCACCAAGAAACAGCACCTCCACGACCTTGGCCGACACCTCATTCCAACCCGCTGCCAGCGGCTCCTCGCTCGCCTGCTGCACGCTCAGCGCCACAGCTTTTTCCGGCCGCACCATCAGCAGCACATCCTGCTCGGTGTGCAAGCCGGCAGTCAGGCGAATCGACAACGTCTGCCCCTCAAAACTCGCCGCCGCATTGCCTTGGGCCTTGAGCTTGAGGAAGTTCGAGTTGCCGAGGAACGACGCGACAAACGCATTCGGCGGGTTCTGATACAGGTCATAACCGCTGCCCAAACCAACAATCTTGCCGTGACTGAAAATCGCGATGCGCTGCGACAGGCGCATGGCCTCTTCCTGATCGTGGGTGACGTAGACGATGGTGATGCCCAGGCGCCGATGCAGCTGGCGCAGTTCATCCTGCAAGTCTTCACGCAGTTTTTTATCCAGCGCGCCGAGCGGTTCGTCCATCAGCAGAATCCGTGGCTCGTAGACCAGCGCCCGGGCGATGGCGACGCGTTGCTGTTGTCCGCCAGACAACTGCGAAGGGCGGCGATGGGCGAACTGTTCGAGCTGCACCAGTTTCAGCATCGCATCGACACGCTTGTCACGTTCGGCGGCAGCGAGTTTGCGAATCGCCAGCGGGAAGGCGATGTTGTCGCGCACCGACAGATGCGGGAACAGCGAATAACGCTGGAACACCATGCCGATGTCGCGTTTGTGCGGCGGCACATTGACCAGCGACTGACCGTTGACCAGGATCTCGCCGCTGCTCGGGGTTTCGAAGCCGGCGAGCATCGACAGCGTGGTGCTTTTGCCCGAGCCGCTGGAGCCGAGGAAGGTCAGGAACTCGCCGTCCTTGATGTCCAGCGAGATGTTGTCGACGGCGGCAAAGTCGCCGTAGTGCTTGTTCAGATTGCGCAGGCTGACCAGGGGTTTGTCGTTCTGCTGGGATGCGTCTTTGATCACGGCACTCATGTCGTACTCCTGGGCGCTCAGGCGCTGATTTCGTTGCGCCGGCGCAGCGCGGCGGCGATCACCATGACCAACACCGACAGGCCGATCAGCAGCGTCGAAGCGACGGCGATCACCGGGGTCAGGTCCTGGCGCAGGGTGGTCCACATTTTCACGGGAAGGGTTTGCAGGGTCGGGCTGGCCATCATCACGCTGAGCACCACTTCGTCCCACGAAACCAGAAAGGCGAAGAGGGCGCCGGCGACCATGCCCGGGCGGATCGCCGGAAAGGTCACCTTGAACACCGCTTGCAAGCGTGAGGCGCCGCAGATCACCGCTGCGTCTTCAATCGACTGATCGAACAGCTTCAGCGAGTTGATGATCGAGATGATGGTGAACGGCAGCGCGACGATCACATGGCTGACGACGAAGGCGAACAGGGTCCCGGTGTAACCGAGCTTGAGAAACAGCGCGTACACCGCCACCGCGATGATCACCAGCGGCACGATCATCGGCAGGGTGAACAGGCCGTAGAGCATTTCCCGACCGGGAAAACGCCCGCGCACCAACGCAAACGCGGTTGGCAGACCGAGGGCCACGGCGCAGATCGTGGTCAGCACGGCAACCTTGAGGCTGGCCGCGGCGGCGTTCATCCAGTCGGCGTTGGAGAAGAACTGGCCGTACCATTTCAGCGTCCAGCCCGGCGGCGGGAACACCAGCCACTGCGACGAGCCGAACGACAGCAGAACGATGAACACGATCGGCAGCAGCAGGAACAGGCCGATCAGTCCGGTGGTGGCGTAGAGCCCGAAACGCATCCGGCGGCTCATGGCATTGGGAGTCAGGAGCATCTCGGCTTACCTCGCGTTGCTGGCGCCAACCGGGGATTCCGGCTGAAGCTTCAGGTAGAAGTAGAACAGCACCAGGGTGATCGCGATCAGCAATGCTGCGCCGGCACTGGCCAGGCCCCAGTTGAGGAACGATTGCACCTGCTGAATGATGAACTCCGGCAGCATCATGTTCTGCGCCCCACCCAGCAGCGCCGGGGTGACGTAGTACCCGAGCGACATCACGAACACCATCAACCCGCCGGACGCCAGACCTGGCCGGCACAGCGGCAGGAACACCCGGAAGAAGTTGGTCCACGGACTGGCGCCGCAGATCGAGCCGGCCTGCAGAATCATCGGGTCGATGGCCTGCATGGTCGCCTGCAACGGCAGGACGATGAACGGGATCATGATGTAGCTCATGCCGATCACCACGCCGGTCAGGTTGTGCACCATTTCCAGCGGCTGATCGATGATCCCCAGCGCCATCAGCGCCTTGTTGATCACGCCCGAGGCTTGCAGCAGCACCAGCCACGAATAGGTGCGGGCGAGCAGGCTGGTCCACATCGACAGCAGCACGATGTTGAGAATCCAGCGGCCCCAGCCGCGCGGTACCAGGGTGATCGCCCAGGCCAGCGGAAAGCCCAGCAACAGGCTGAAAATCGTTACCAGTCCGGCCACCGAAAAGGTGTTGAGCAGCACCCGTGCATACGCCGAGTTGGCGAACAGTTGTTCATAGTTGCCAAGGCCCGGGGTCGGTTCCAGCACGCCGCGCAACAGCAGGCCAATCAACGGCGCGAGAAAGAACAGGCCGAGGAACAGCAGTGCCGGGACGAGGTTGCCGGCGCCGCGCCAGCGTTGTCTGAGGGACGGGGCTTGCGCCATTGCACTCGCCTTGCCTGTGGCCGGACCGGCAGCGCTCGTGGCGCTCCCGGTGGCAGTGGAGGGACGGGACGCGGTGGCCGCCATTTTCATTTGACCAGCCATTCGTTCCACCGTGTCGCGATGGCTTGACCGTTCTTGGCCCAGTACGCGAAATCAAGAGTGATCTGATCCTTAGCGTAGGCAGTCGGCAGGTTCGGGGCCAGCACCGAGTCCAGGCGCGCCACGCTGTCGACGTTGACCGGGGCGTAGGCGGTCAGGTTGGAGAAGTCGGCCTGGCCTTTGGCACTGCTGGCGTTGGCCAGGAACTTCATCGCCGCGTCCTTGTTTTTTGAGCCTTTCGGAATCACCAGAATGTCGGCCATGACCAGGTTCTGTTTCCAGCTCACGCCGACGGGTGCGCCGTCTTCCTGCAGGGCGTGAATCCGGCCGTTCCAGAACTGGCCCATGCTCGCTTCACCGGAGGCCAGCAGTTGCTGCGACTGCGCGCCGCCGCCCCACCAGACGATGTCTTTCTTGATGGTGTCGAGTTTCTTGAAGGCGCGATCAAGGTCCAGCGGGTAGAGCTTGTCGGCCGGCACGCCGTCGGCCAGCAGCGCCAGTTCGAGCACGCCGGGGCTTGGCCATTTGTACAGGGCGCGTTTGCCGGGGTAGGTCTTGGTGTCGAACAGGGCGGTCCAGTCTTGCGGCTTGGCCGCGCCGAGCTTGCCTTCGTTGTAGCCGAGGACGAAGGAGAAGAAGAACGAGCCGACGCCGTAATCGCTGACGAAACGCGGGTCGATCTTGTCGCGCTGAATGACTTTGAAGTCGAGAGGTTCGAGCAGGCCTTCGGCCGCGGCGCGCAGGGCGAAATCGGCTTCGACATCGACCACGTCCCACTGCACGTTGCCGCTCTCGACCATGGCTTTGAGTTTGCCGTAGTCGGTTGGGCCGTCCTGCACCACGGTGATGCCACTGGCCTTGCTGAACGGATCGGCCCAGGCCTGTTTCTGCGCATCCTGGGTGCTACCGCCCCAGCTGACGAAGTTCACGCTTTCGGCGGCCATTGCAGCCTGGCCGGTCACGCTCAGCAGTCCCGCAAAAAGGATTGCGGTTGCAGCTTTGTTCAACACCATTTTCACGCCCTCATTGTTGTGTTTTTGAGCGGGCTTGCGTTGTTGCCCGCCTGTCGGGAGCAGTAGCCGGACGGTTTTTCAGGTCGTTCGGTCTATGGAACATCATATTATGGTATTCCAAACTTTGTGCAAGCACTTTGCCTTACCGGTTATCTGGCGGAGCCATTTTTTGTCGTTCGAGGAAATGAGGCTGAAACGCAAAACCCCTTGTGGGAGCGGGCTTGCTCGCGAATGCGTTGGGTCATTCAACATTGATGTCGACTGATACGGCGCCTTCGGGAGCAAGCCCCCTCCCACAGGGGAACGTGGTGTTCTGTGGAGTTATTCGCTGAAGGGGATACTCTCGACCACCTCCAGGTCATACCCGGTCAGCCCCGCATACTTCAGCGGCGGCCCCAGATGCCGCAGCTTGCCCACCCCAAGGTTCTGCAGAATCTGCGCCCCGGTACCGACCTCGGAGTAAATCCGCGATTGCGAACGACTGAACTGTCGCGGCGGCTGGGTCAATTGTGGTACGCGCTCAAGCAATGCCTGGGACGATTCATGATTGGCCAGCACCACCACGACGCCATGACCTTCCGCCGCGACCCGTTGCAGCGCCGCCCACAGCGTCCAGTTGCTCGGCCCGCTGTATTCGGCGCCGACCAGATCACGCAGCGGATCGATCACATGCACGCGCACCAGCGTCGGCTCTTCGCGACGCAGATTGCCCATGACCATCGCCATGTGCACGCCGCCCTCGATGCGGTCCTCAAAGGTGATCAGGCGGAACGTGCCGTGCACCGTCGGCAGCTCGCGTTCGCCGATGCGCTCAATGGTGTGCTCGGTGCTCAGACGGTAGTGGATCAAGTCAGCGATGGTGCCGATCCTGATCCCGTGCTTACGGGCGAATACTTCCAGATCCGGGCGGCGGGCCATGGTGCCGTCATCGTTCATCACCTCGACGATCACCGAGGCCGGGGTGAAACCGGCGAGGCGCGCCAGATCGCATCCGGCCTCGGTGTGGCCGGCGCGGGTCAGCACGCCGCCTTCCTTGGCGCGCAGCGGGAAGATGTGCCCGGGTTGCACCAGGTCTTCAGCACGGGCGTCTTTCGCCACCGCGGCAGCGACAGTTCGCGCGCGGTCAGCCGCAGAGATGCCGGTGGTGACGCCGACTGCCGCTTCAATCGACACGGTAAACGCGGTGCTGAACACGCTGCCGTTGCTCGGCACCATTTGCTCAAGGCCCAGGCGCTGGCAGTGGTCGTCGGTCAGCGTCAGGCAAATCAGCCCGCGCGCCTCACGCGCCATGAAGCTGATCGCCTCGGGTGTGCAGCAGTCGGCGGCCAGCAGCAGGTCGCCTTCGTTTTCCCGATCTTCGTCATCGACCAGCAGGACCATTTTGCCGAGGCGATAATCTTCGAGGATTTCTTCGATGCTGTTGAAGGCCATGCTGGACTCTCAGGGTTTGTTGGAAATATATTGGTATACCATAATACAAAATCAACAAAGAGGTCACTATGAAGGCGTACTGGATTGCCCACGTGGATGTCGACGATGCCGAGCACTACAGCCAATACACCCAGCGCGCACCGGCGGCCTTCGCCGCGTTCGGCGCGAAATTTCTGGCCCGGGGCGGACGCAGCGAAGCGCTGGAGGGCAGGGCTACTCCTCAGCGTAGCGTGGTGATCGAGTTCGAGAGCTACGAGCAGGCGCTGGCGTGCTACCACTCGGCGGCGTATCAGGAGGCGAAAAGTTATCGCGAGGAATGGGCGAGGGCGGAGATCGTCATTGTCGAGGGCATTGCTCCACTTTAAGCAACACCCCAAACCCCCTGTGGGGGGGGGGGGGGGGGGGGGGGGGGGGGGGGGGGGGGGGGGTGGGGTTT
>NZ_JANLOG010000127.1:0-8406 GCF_025466205.1 Pseudomonas sp. 13B_3.2_Bac1 | reverse complement strand
CCCCTACAACGACGACAGTGGCAATCACAGCGGGAAACGTCAGATTTACGGAGGGAGAGCGCGCGTCAGACGTGCGCTTTACATGTCGTGCTGGGTCGTTATACGTTGCCAGGCCGACTTCAAGGCCCGTTATGAATCCTTAAGAGAACGAGGCAAGAGCGCGAAAGTCGCGCTCATAGCCTGTATGCGAATACTGCTGATCAGGCTGAATGCCATGCTGCGAGACGGCACAGAGTGGCGGTGACGAACGGTGGCAGTAAGACAGTTGCTCCCACAATGGTGATCAATGGGCTCAGTGGATTTCCTGCAACTGCCCCAAACGGCTGCGGGTCCGGGCCAGGTCGATGGCGTTGCCGCCGAGCGCCTCGCGCAGTGGCAAGCGGCTGAGCAGAGTCAGGTGTTTGTCCTGGTCGTAGAGCACGTCGATCAGGTTGATGAAGCGTTGTTGCGCGGCGATCGAGCACTCATCCAGTTCCGGCAGATCATCGATGATCCAGCGGTCGAAGCGCCGACACAGTTCCAGATAATCCATCACCGCGGTCGCTTGCTCACACACATCGTTGAACGTGAAGCCGACGGTGCGGCCCTCGCACAGACGTGCCTGAAAGTGCCGGGTGCCCACCGGCAAGGCAATGGCCGGCGCACCCTGCGGCGGCAGGTTCAAGGCCTGGCGCTGGGTCGCGGTGGCCGGCCACACATAGTGGCCTTGAGTGAACAACTGATGCGCATGATTGCTCGCCTGACTGCGGTAATCGTGGGGGCCGCCGACTTCCATGACCTGCATTCGCGCGTTGATCAAATCGATCACCGGTTTGAAACGCGCGTGATAGAGCGGGTTGGGCAGCAAGCCTTCCGGCGGATAGTTGGAGGTTACCAGCAACAGAATGCCGCGCTGGAACAAGGCCTTGAACAGGCGGGTAATGAGCATCGCATCGCCGATGTCATGCACATGAAATTCGTCGAAACACAGAACCCGGCAATCGTCCAACAGCTCGTCGAGGGTGACGGCGAGGGCATCGTCCTGTTCGCGATGGTCGAACATGCCCTGATGCAGCCGGGCGAAGAACGCATGGAAATGCACACGCTGCTTCTGCGCGGTCGGCAGTGCCTGGAAAAAACCGTCGAGCAGCCAGCTCTTGCCGCGTCCGACCGCACCATGCAGGTACAGGCTCGGCGGCGTTTGCGCGCTGGCGCCGAACAACAGGCTGGCCTGCTGTGCCATGCAATCAATCACCCGCTGCTGGCTGTGGCTGAGGGTGTAACCCTGACCATGGGCCTTTTGCCGGAAGTATTCGTGGATCGAGCGGGCAATGGCGTCATGCCCGGCGTTGGCTGGCCTGCCTTTGGCGAACCAGCGGCGCAACGCCGACCAGCGCGGGGCCAGTGGCGATCGTTTGGGCGCTCGAGAGGGCACTGTGCAGTCACTCCGTGTTCATCAGACCGGCGCCCGGGAGCGCGGCGACGTAGTGTAACCAGAGGCTGCGCCGAGCTTCCATCGCGGTTCGTCGACTGTGGGCGATAACTGAACAACTTTGTGCGGGGCGTATAGCTTTTTTCAGCGATGTAATTCGCCGTGTTGCCAAACTTTCGAAACATATCCCGGCAGATCCATGGATCCAATCGACTGGCGGATTCGTCGACCGTTGCTAACCTGAAACACAGTAACGTCATCCGGGTGGTACCTCACAAGGAATGAGGCAGTGATTACACGTGTGGTGGTGGCCCTGCTCGGGTGGCTTGGGGGCTCGGTGTACGCGGCGGAACTTCAGGTCGAGGTTCGCGTTGACGTGCAGCGCGGTTGCCAACTGATCGGCCAGCAGCGCGAGGCGGGTATCGAACAACTGGGCGTGCTGGATTTCGGCAGCGCGGCGCGCCTCGATGATCCGGCCGGGCCACTGGGTGCGGCGCTGACCAACCAGCGCTTGCCGCGCCTGGAGTGCAACCCCGACACGCCGTATCAACTGCGTGTCGACGGCGGTCTGCATGGCGGGGTCGGCGAGATTCGCTACCTGGTGGGGGCGGCGGGGAGCCAACCGATTCCTTACCGGCTGTATCAGGACGCGGCGCGGCGGGTGCCGCTGGTGGTGGACGTGCCGGTCAGCGGTCGGGTGCCGGACACCGGGACGGTGGAGTTGCCGCTGTATGGGCGAATCGAGCGCCTGGCGCAGGTGCCACAGGTCAGTCGGTATTCGGATCTGGTCAAGGTTACCGTGACGTGGTGATGACACGATTTCAGGCAATCCGCTGGAGGCGGGTTGCGCAGGGAAGGGGCGTTCAATGATGAACGCGAGTTTCGCAGGCATCCTGAAGGAGTAGGAAGGGCGCAATGACAGGCAAACACTGGATAGTCATCGCCACGGCTACGCTGCTGTTGCTCGCTGACGACGCACAGGCGGCGGTGAGTGGGCAGATACATGCGCGGCTGATCCTGATTGCCGGGTGCGAAGTCACCAACGGATCCAGTCCTGGAACCCCGGTCGGCAATCTCGGCTCCCTCGATTTCGGGCTGCAGGGGCCGACCTGGACTGCGCCGATCAAGGCCAGTCTCGACGCTGACAGCAGCGGCAGACTCAATGTTGCCTGCAACCCATCGGTCACCGGTTTCACCGTCACCATCAACGGTGGTACCCACGGTGATGGCAATACCCGGCGCCTGAGCAATGGTCGCCAGACCATCCCTTATCAACTCTATCTGGATGCTTCCGGCAGCCAGAGCTACAGCATTGGCCAACAGCACAATTTCGCTGTCACCAGCGGTGCGCAGATACCCATCCCGGTATTTGGCTCGGTGGTGGCGAATACCCGCGCGGTTCCGGCAGGGGTCTATACCGACACCCTGACGGTGACGCTCGACTGGTAACCCCGTAGAGGACGGACACCATGCGCAAGTTTGCATCAAGGATAGGTTTGTCATTGCTCGGCCTGACGCTGGTTTCCAGTGCCAATGCCGCCACCACCGTTACTGGCCAGATCACTTCCAGCCTGATCCTGACCAGCAGTTGTCAGGTCAACGGAGCCGGGGGCACCACCGGGCTGAACTTCGGTGCGTTGAACTTCGGTACCGCCAACAGCCTGTTCACCACCGCCACCGGACAGGTGTTGGGCGGTGGCGGCGGAGCGCTGTCGATTCTGTGTTCCAGTGGCACCACACCTACGGTCACGGTAGGCGCGGGTGCCAATGACGGAAAATCGACGGGGGGCGCCCGGGCGCTGTACGACGGCGTCGCCAATTACGTGCCGTACGACTTGTACACCGACTCCGGGTTCTCGACGCTGCTGCCCGTCAACGGCACGATCAATCTGGCTCCCAGCACCGGTACGGCGCAGACGGTGAATATCTACGGTCAGGCCAAAGGCAAGGCTGGTTTGCCGGCCGGCACCTACACCGACACCATCGCCGTGCAACTGACGTTCTGATGCCATGCGCCGTCAGCTCTGCGCCGCGCTGCTCCTGCTCTGTGCGGGCAGTGTGCCGCTGCCGCTGGGGGCGGCGACCAGCCAGAGCTTTCAGGTCAGCGCCACCATCACGCCGGGGTGCCTGGTGGTCGGCGGAGTGTCGAATTACGGCGGGCTGAATTTCGGTTCGCACTCGGCCCTGGCCACCGGCACGGTGCAAGTCGCACTGACCGGGGGCGTGCAGCTGCAATGCACGCCCGGAGTGACATTGAACATGAGCGTCGATGGCGGCCAGTACAACAGCAGCGGCCGCCATATGCAGATCAACAGCGGCAGTGCGCGGGTGGCTTACGCGCTGTTTCGTGATGCGGCTTACAGCCAGAGCCTGGGCATCGGTCAGAGCGTGGCGGTGGCCTATAGCGATGCGAACAACATCAGCCTGCCGATTTACGGTCAGGTGCAATTGCCGGGCAATCAGCCTGGGGGGATGTATAGCGACGTGTTGCAGGTGCAACTGTCGTGGTGAGATGACGTTTGGATGGCCGACAAGGAGCAGGTTCATGGGGGCAGTTACGTCAGGGCATTGGGTTGTACGGTGCGCGATGCTGGCACTGGTTATGCTCGGGGGCGGCAGTGCGCAGGCCGCCAGTTCGGTGTTGATCTGGCCGATCGATCCGGTGCTGGAAGCCGATCAACAGGCCAGTGCGTTGTGGCTGGAAAACCGTGGCACGGAAACCGCCAACCTGCAGATCCGTGTGTTCGGCTGGAGCCAGAGCGGCTTTGAGGAGCAATACCAGAACCAGCGCGACGTGATCGGCAGCCCACCGGTGGCGAAGATCGAACCGGGGCAGAAACAACTGGTGCGTCTGACCCGAACCAAGGATGTACCACCGGGGCAGGAGCTGGCCTACCGGATCATCATCGACGAAATCCCTTCCGCTCAGCCGCCGGCTGCCGAGGGCGGCAAAACTGCGGCGGCGATCCGCTTCCAGATGCGCTATTCGGTGCCGTTGTTTGCTTACGGCGCGGGGTTGTGGAGCAAGGAGGACAGCACCCGTCCGCGTGATCCCAAAGGTATCGGTGTGCCGCAGCTGAGCTGGCGCACGGTGGCGGTGGACGGTCGGCCGTACGTCGAGGTGCGCAACCAGGGCGCGGTACACGCACGGCTGACCGACGTGGCAATCAAACAGGGAGGGCAGAGCAAGCCATTGGCCGAGGGGCTGCTGGGGTATGTGCTGCCGGGCGCGGTGATGCGCTGGCCGGCACCGGGGCCGTTGGCGAGCGATTCGGCGTTGCAGGTGCGGGTCAATGGCGGGGCGCAGGTGCAGAACATTGCGCCGGGACGCTGAACAAGGAGCCAATGCCGAGGACTTTTGTGGCTAGGGAGCTTGCTCCCGCTGGGTTGCGAAGCAGCCCCAAGCCAGGCGAGCGCGCAGTGTCAGGTAGTCCGCATAAACACGTCTGACGACGGCTGCGCCGCCGAGTGGGAGCAAGCTCCCTCGCCACAATGATTGCATCGTGTCGTCAATAAACCAGAGAAAGATAACTGGCTCAGGCAAGAGTGGCATCAGGAGGATCAAGTCCATTGACGGACGTAAAGCGTGTATGAGCCCGGGATGGGCTCGTCGTATTCAGCGTCCGTTGTGGCTCATCGGCGGCGCCTGTTGCCTGATGTTCGTTCAACCATCCGGGGCCGGTGAATTGCCGCCGCCTCCCAGCGGCATGGAGGCCGTGAGTGATGCACAGCTGTTTCTGGAATTGGTGGTTAATCAGATGAATACCGGGCGGGTGGTGGCGGTGCAGCAGCGCGACGGGCGACTGTTCCTGCCGACCAGTGCGCTGCAGGAAACCGGCATGAAGCTGCCGGACAATGTGGGGGCTGAAGTCGATCTCGACAGCCTGCCGGGCTTGCACAGTGATTACGACAGCGTCGGCCAGCGCCTGCTGCTCGATGTGCCGCCGCAGTGGCTGCCCGAGCAATTGATCGGCAATCGGCAGAACTACCCGCGCACCCCGGCGCTGAGCAGTTTTGGCGCGCTGCTCAACTATGACCTGTACCTCAATGACACCGACGATGGCGGCACCTATCTGGCGGCGTGGAACGAGGTACGGCTGTTCGACAGCTGGGGCACCTTGTCCAACACCGGGCAATACCGACGCACCTTGTCCGGCGATGCCGCCAGCACGCTGAACAACGGGTATCTGCGCTATGACAGCACCTGGCGCTATTCCGATGACGAACGCATGCTCACCTACGAGGCGGGTGACGTGATCAGCGGCGCCTTGCCCTGGAGCAATTCGGTGCGTCTGGGTGGTGTGCAGTTTTCCCGGGATTTTGCCGTGCGCCCGGACCTGGTGACCTATCCGCTGCCGCAATTTGCCGGTGAAGCGGCGGTGCCATCCTCCGTGGACCTTTTCATCAACGGCTACAAGTCCAGCAGCACCGATCTGCAACCGGGGCCGTACACGTTGACCAACATTCCGTTCATCAACGGTGCCGGTGAAGCCGTGGTGGTGACCACCGACGCGCTGGGCCGGCAGGTCTCGACCACGGTGCCGTTCTACGTCACCAGCAGCCTGCTGCAAAAAGGCCTGAGCGATTTCTCGGTGGCCGCCGGTACCTTGCGCCGCGACTACGGCTTGAAAGATTTCAGCTACGGCACCGGGGTATCTTCCGGCAGCCTGCGATACGGTGTCAGTGACAGCTTCACCCTGGAAAGCCACGCCGAAGCGGCTGACTCGCTGACCCTCGGCGGGATTGGCGGCAACTTGCGCCTGGGCAATTTCGGTGTACTCAACAGCGCGGTCAGCCAAAGCCGCTTCGACGGCGACGGCGGCCAGCAATTGAGCCTCGGTTATCAGTACAGCAGCCAACGCTACAGCTTTACCTATCAACGCCTGCAACGTCGCGACCAATACGCCGACCTGAGCGTGATCGACAGCCCTTACATCAGCCTCAGTCGGCGCAGCGAGCAGGCGACCCTGAGTGTCAGTCTCGACCGCTGGGGGAGCCTGGGCGCCGGTTATTTCGATGTGCGCGCGGCGGACGATTCGCGCACGCGGTTGCTCAACCTGAGCTGGAGCAAAGCACTGTGGCGCAACAGCAGCGTCTATCTGTCGGCCAACCGCGAGATTGGCGACAGCAATTGGGCGGTGCAGGCGCAACTGGTGATTCCGTTCGATCTGCGCGGCAGCCTGGCGATCAGCAGCGAGCGCAGCAAGACCGGGCAGAGTCAGCAGCGGGTCAATTACAGTCGTTCGGTACCGACTGAGGGCGGAGTCGGCTTCAATCTGGGTTACGCCAAGGGTGATGGCGCGGATTATCGTCAGGCGGATGTGACCTGGCGCCTGCAATCGGTGCAATTGCAGGCCGGTGTCTACGGCACTTCGGAGGCTGAAACCCGCTGGGCCGACGCCAGTGGCTCGCTGGTGTGGATGGACCGACAAGTGTTCGCCGCCAATCGCATCGATGACGCGTTTGTAGTGGTCAGCACCGACGGTTTTGCCGATATTCCGGTGCGCTACGAAAACCAGCAGGTCGGTCAGACCGATAAAAACGGTCACTTGCTGGTGCCGTGGAGTAGCGCCTACTACCGTGGCAAATACGAAATCGATCCGCTGAATTTGCCCGCCAACGTGCGCAGCCCCAACGTCGAACAGCGCATTGCCGTTCGCCGTGGCAGCGGCTATCTGGTGGAGTTTCCACTGACGCGGGTGGTTGCCGCGAGCATCGTGCTGGTGGATGCGCAGCAACGCGAACTGCCTTTGGGGGCGGGTGTGCTGCACGAACAGAGCGGTACGCGCACGGTGGTGGGCTGGGATGGTCTGGTCTATCTGGAAAACCTGCAGGCACAGAATTCGTTGCAGGTGACACTGGCCGACGGCAAGACCTGCAAGGCCCGATTCGACGTGGATACGCAGCAAAGCCAAGTGCCGCTGATCGGCCCGCTGGTGTGCCAATGATCGGTGCCCGAGTCTGCCTTTGTCTGGCGTTGCTGCTGCCGGGGGCGGCGCAGGCCTTGTGTTCGGTGGTCAGCACCACGCCGGCAGCGTTTGGCTCGATCAGCTCGATTGCCGTGCGCACTACGACGCAGCCCAGTTCCACGCTGAATGCCGGTTTGAGTTGTACCGGTTCGCTGCTGTCACTGCTGACCAGCAACGATCATTTCTACGCCACCATCACCTCGACCCAGAGCGGCTTGCTCGGGCCGACCGGCGACGTCATCGGCTACACGATCTACGCCAACAACAGCACCAGCTATCCGGTCACCCGTGGCACCGCCTATGACTTCGCGCGCAACGGCATCATCGACGCCTTGGGACTGCTCAATGGCACGACCCCAAAAACCGTGCCGCTGTATCTGGGTACGACCATTGGCAGCAATGTCGCCGCCGGGGTCTATACGGAAACCCTGAGCATTTTCTGGAACTGGAATTACTGCTCCGGGATCGGTATCGGCAGTGTTTGTCTGGGGCGCGACATCAATAGTGGTACCGCGACGTTGACCGTGAACCTGACCGTGTCCAACGACTGTACGATTACCGCGCCGAACATTGCCTTCGGCAGCGCACCGGTGATCAGCGCCTTTACCCCGGTGACCGGGCAGACGATCAATCTGGCCTGTACCAAGGGCAGTGCCTACACGGTCGGTTTGAGCGACGGGCAGAATCCGGTCAGTGTCGGCGGGCGACGACGGATGATTTCCGGGAGCAATTATCTGGCCTACGACATCTTCAAAAGCGCCGGCACCACTCGTTGGGGCAGCGTCGGCAGTGCGCGCCGCTCCAGTACCGATGCCGAGGTCAATCCGGGGAATGGCTTGGGTACGGGGAGCCAGATCTTCAATTACAACGCCAAGATCTACACCGACCAGACCACGCCGCCGGCGGGGACGTATCTGGACAATGTGGTGCTCGACGTTGGTTTCTGAGTCATACGACGACCCCCTGTGGGGGGGGGGGGGGGGGGGGGGGGGGGGGGGGGGGGGGGGGGCGGGGGGGGGGGGGGGG
>NZ_JANLOG010000107.1:0-115801 GCF_025466205.1 Pseudomonas sp. 13B_3.2_Bac1 | reverse complement strand
CAGGGGTATGTGCTCGCACAAAATTAAACTTGTCCCTCAACGGCGCGGTCACTGAAGGAACACCTTCAGAGCGCAAGCCGCCGGTATGTCCACCTCCACCGACTTCGCAAAACTCTGGTTCAGCGCACGCGGCTGGAAGCCGTTCGCCTTTCAGAAAAACGTCTGGGCCGCCGTTAAAAAAGGTCAGTCAGGCCTGCTCCACGCCAGTACCGGCGCCGGTAAAACCTATGCGGTGTGGTTCGCTGCGCTCAACCGCTTCGCCCGTTTGGCCGCGCCCGCTGCCACAACCAGCAAACGCAAACCCCAGAGCGAACCAATGACCGTGCTGTGGATCACGCCGATGCGCGCCCTCGCGGCCGACACCGCCCGCGCGTTGCAAGCGCCGGTCAACGATTTGCAGATCCCGTGGAGCATCGGCCTGCGCACCGGCGACACCAGCAGCGCCGAACGCGCGCGTCAGGGCCGGCGCCTGCCGACCACGCTGATCACGACCCCGGAAAGCCTGACCCTGCTGCTCGCCCGTGCCGACGCCAAAACTGCCTTGTCGAGCCTGCGGATGATCGTCGTCGATGAATGGCACGAGCTGCTTGGCAACAAACGCGGCGTACAGCTGCAACTGGCCCTCGCCCGCCTGCGCCACTGGCAACCCGAGCTGATCGTCTGGGGCGTGTCCGCTACCCTCGGTAATCAAGCCCACGCCGAACAGGTGCTGATCCCACAGGGCGGTGGCATCAGCGTGCAAGGCCAGAGCGAAAAATCACTCAAGGTCGACACCTTGATCCCACCCGCCATCGAGCGTTTTCCCTGGGCCGGGCACATCGGCCTGAAGATGCTGCCGCAGGTTGTTGCCGAACTCGACGCCTGCGCCAGCAGCCTGGTGTTCACCAACACCCGCGCGCAGTCGGAGATCTGGTATCAGGCGTTGCTCGAAGCGCGTCCGGACTGGGCCGGGTTGATCGCGTTGCACCACAGCTCACTGTCCCGCGAGACCCGCGACTGGGTCGAGCAAGCGTTGAAGGACGGCAAGCTGAAAGCCGTGGTCTGCACCTCGAGCCTGGATCTGGGCGTGGACTTTTTACCGGTGGAACGGGTGCTGCAAATCGGTTCGGCCAAAGGCGTGGCGCGACTGATGCAACGCGCCGGGCGCTCCGGTCACGCGCCGGGGCGCACCTCGCGAGTGACGCTGGTGCCGACCCACAGCCTGGAACTGATCGAAGCCGCTGCCGCAGGCGACGCGGTGGAGCAACGACACATCGAACCGCGTCTGTCGCCGCATAAACCGCTGGATGTGCTGGTGCAGCATCTGGTCAGCATGGCGCTGGGCGGTGGCTTTATTCCCCAAGAGTTGTACGAAGAAGTGCGTGGCGCCTGGGCCTATCGCGACCTGACGCTGGCGGATTGGGCCTGGGCGCTGGCTTTCGTACGTCACGGCGGGCTTTCTCTGACAGCCTATCCGGATTACCGCCGGGTCGAGCCGGACGAACACGGGGTCTGGCGTGTACCCGATGCGCGGTTGGCGCGCCGTCATCGCATGAGCATCGGCACCATCGTCAGCGACGCGAGCATCCATCTGAAATTCTGGAGCAAGGGCGGTGGCGGCAAGCAGTTGGGCAGTGTCGAGGAAGGCTTTATCGCGCGCCTGAAACCGGGTGACGGCTTTCTGTTCGCCGGGCGTTTGCTGGAATTGGTGCGCGTGGAAAACATGACCGCGTACGTCAAACGCAGCACCGCGAAAAAAGCCGCCGTGCCGCGCTGGAATGGCGGACGGATGCCGCTTTCCAACGAGCTGGCGGCTGCCGTGGTCAGCCGCTTCACGGCGGCGGCACGGGGTGAGTTCGCCGGCCCGGAAATGCAGGCGCTGCAACCATTGCTGCAAACCCAGGCGCGCTGGTCGGGCCTGCCTACCTCCGACAGCCTGTTGGCCGAAGTGCTGAAATCCCGCGAGGGCTGGCACCTTTTCCTCTACCCGTTTGCCGGGCGTCAGGTGCATCTGGGGCTCGCCAGTCTGTTGGCGTGGCGCGTGAGTCAGCGCCAGCCGCTGACGTTTTCGATTGCAGTGAATGATTACGGGCTGGAGTTGCTCAGCGCCACGCCGGTTGATTGGTCCGGGCAACTCGATGCGGCGCTGCTCAGCCCCGATCATCTGTTGCGCGACGTGCTGGCCAGCCTCAATGCCGGGGAGCTGGCGTTGCGGCGTTTCCGTGAAATCGCGCGGATCGCCGGGCTGGTGTTCGCCGGTTATCCCGGCGCGCCGAAAAGCACCCGTCAGGTGCAGGCCTCCAGCGGGTTGTTCTTTGAAGTGTTCAAGCAATACGACGCCGACAACCTGCTGCTGGCTCAGGCCGGGGAAGAAGTCCTACGCGAAGAACTGGATATTCGTCGTCTGGAACAGACACTGGAGCGGATCAACCGGATGAAACTGGACATGCACCTGATTAAACGTCCTACACCGCTGGGCTTTCCATTACTGGTCGAGCGCATGCGCGAAAGCATGAGTTCGGAAAAACTCGCCGACCGTATCCGGCGCATGGTCGGCGATCTGGAAAAATCCGCGGACAAGGGTAAAACCTCATGAGCGCAGCTTATCCCGTGCGCCTGGCCGGTGAAGAACTCTGGTTGCTGCCGGAAAAGGCCCTGTACTGGCCGGCGCAGCAAGCGCTGCTGATCGCCGATGTGCATTTCGGCAAGGCTGCGGCCTACCGCAGCCTCGGCCAGCCAGTGCCGCAGGGCACCACGGCGGCCAACATCGACGTGCTCGACCGCTTGCTGGCGAGACTGCCCTGCCGGCAGCTGATTTTCCTCGGTGACTTTCTGCACGGCCCCGGTTCGCATGCAGCGGGCACCCTGAATGCCTTGGCCGAATGGCGTGCACGTCACGTGGATCTGCCGATGACGCTGATTCGTGGCAATCACGACAAACGCGCCGGCGATCCGCCCCAATCGTTGAACATCCGGGTAGTGCCGGAGCCGCTGCTGCTCGGGCCGTTTGCCTTGCAGCACGAACCCGACCCGCATCCCGAACGCCATGTGCTGGCCGGGCACGTGCATCCGGTCTATCGGCTCAATGGCAAGGGGCGGCAGCGTTTACGGCTGGCATGTTTCCGCCTGGGCGAACGTTTGAGTCTGCTGCCGGCGTTTGGCGCGTTTACCGGCGGCTTTGCGGTGGAGAAGGATGACGCCTGCAGGATTTTTGTCGTCGGTGATGACGAAATATGGCCAGTCAGCTGAGGTCTTGGGCAAACCTCAGCTGACTGGCCATTCATGGGGCAGTGGCTCAGGCCACTGGCGCGGGTGGCGGCTCGTCCGGCAGCGTTGGCTCGCCTGGTTCGGTCGGTTGTTCGTTGGGGGTGTCGGGATCAGGCTGGCCGGGAATCCCGCCGGCCATGTTCAGCGGGTGTGCCAGCAGAGACCAGGCCAGTACGCCAACCTGATTGGGCTCAAGCCTTGCCAGTTCGGCGGTGATATGCGGATCGATCTTCATGGAACCCTCCTCGGCGAAGGCCCGCTTTGCCAGAAGCAAAAACGGGCAGTACACCCCATAGAGTGTCTGCCCGCCAAAGAATTCCCGCGAACTGCCGGATGGATCAGGTACGCGGTAGAGTCACGCCGCGCTGGCCCTGATATTTACCGCCGCGATCCTTGTACGAAACTTCGCACTGCTCGTCGGATTCGAGGAACAGCATCTGCGCCACGCCTTCGTTGGCGTAGATTTTCGCCGGCAGGTTGGTGGTGTTGGAGAATTCCAGCGTCACGTGACCTTCCCACTCAGGCTCGAGCGGAGTGACGTTGACGATGATGCCGCAGCGCGCATAGGTGCTTTTACCCAGGCAGATGGTCAATACGTTGCGCGGAATGCGGAAGTATTCGACGGTGCTGGCCAGGGCGAAGGAGTTCGGCGGAATGATGCAGACGTCGCTGTGAATGTCGACGAAGCTGCCGGCATCGAAGTTCTTCGGATCGACGATCGCCGAATTGATGTTGGTGAACACCTTGAAATGGTTGGTGCAGCGCACATCGTAGCCGTAGCTCGACACACCGTAGGAAATCACACGGCTGTCGTCGCTGCCGCGCACCTGACGCTCGACGAAAGGCTCGATCATGCCGTGTTCCTGCGCCATGCGGCGAATCCACTTGTCCGATTTGATGCTCATGGCGGGTGTCCTGAATAGCGAGGTGGAAAAAATCTGTCCGGCATCTTACCGGGCGCGCCGCCGTGTTCAAAGTCCACACTGAAATTCTCGCCGAACACGCTGGAAATACGGGTTCTGGCGACGAACTGTCACACCGCCGATCCCTAAAACAGAGAAACCTTCGCAAGAAACATTGGCACGTTCCGGAAAAAGGGTTAAGGTGGCGCCACTGTGTTGCTTGTGTCACTGAGAATCTCTACACGATATGTTGAATTTCGATCCAACCATCTACAAGAATTTTTCCTGCTCTTTGCACTCAGTCTCGGCCAGGGTTCTTCCTGAGTCGCAGTTATCTTTGTTCAAGGAGTTACACCATGTCTAATCGCCAAACCGGTACCGTTAAGTGGTTCAACGATGAAAAAGGCTTCGGCTTCATCACTCCACAATCCGGTGACGACCTGTTCGTTCACTTCAAAGCTATCCAATCCGACGGCTTCAAAAGCCTGAAAGAAGGCCAACAGGTTTCTTTCATCGCTACCCGCGGTCAGAAAGGCATGCAAGCTGAAGAAGTACAAGTTATCTAACTTGTAGCTTCTTTAGAAAAGAGCCCCGCCCTCAAAAGCGGGGCTTTTTTGTGGGCGTGTGTTTTTCCACGCGCAAAAAAAGATCGCAGCCTGCGGCAGCTTCTACAGGATGAACACCATCCCTTTGTAGACGCTGCCGCAGGCTGCGATCTTTTGCTTGTGCTTTACCAGGCCACGCCAAACCCTGCGGTGTAGCGGGTCTTGTTCAAATCCGCGTCCTTGGTGCCACTGATGATGTCGCGTTCAGCCTTGAGGTTGAGCGACGCCCAGTCGGTGACCTTGTAGCGCAGGCCCATCTCGGCATCCAGCGCGTAGTTGGCTACGTCAGAGAGTGGCTTGCCCAGTTCGCCATTGGTGAAGAACTCGACTTTTTTGCCGATCAGGTAGCGGTTGTAATCCCACTTCATGGCGACCGAATAGAAGTTGTCCTTACCGCCATCGCTGTATTCGTAATCGGTGCGGTTGAGCAACGAACCGAGCGAGAACGCGCCCAGCTCATCGTCCCAGAACTGGTAGCCCGGACCCGTACCAACGACGCGCTGACGCGACAATTCCTCAATATAGTCACGCTTGTAGTTCAGGCGACCCTGCCAGAACCACTTGTCGGTGAGGAAGCGGTCAAGTGCGTATTCGGCGCGCCAGTTATTGGTGGTGACCTGCTCGTCCTGCACTTCGCGGTTGTATTCGCCCTCGGCAGTGTGCCGCCAGCGGCCATGACGCGCGGTGGTCTTGAAGTCAATGTCGTAGTCGTCGGTATCCTTTTCCGCACGCTGATAATCCAGAGCCAGACCCACATTACCCTTCCACACCAGATCCTCGACCACCGGTTTCGGTTTGAGAATCTGCTGGATACTCGCCAGCTCCACGGTTTTCGGCGCCTCACCGTTGGCCAAGGTGACCTTGCCGTCATCGGCGGCGGTCAGCGACTTGGCTTTTTCACCGCTGTAGGCGTCCTGCTTGACCAGCAGCTCCTGATCGCTTTGCAGGGTCTTGACCTCTTTCCAGTCGATGCTGACCGCCCCCGCATACTGGGTCTGAATCAGCAATTTGCCGCCGTCGAACAAGGAAATCTTACCGCTCAACTTGTCACCGTTCTTTAACCAGACGGTATCGGCAAGCAGCGGCGTGGAGGCACTGAAGACAGCAAGGCACAGCAAGGTTCTGGACAGCATAAGCGGATCGAGGGCTCAAGTTTGCGAGAAAAGGTCGGCATTATCCGTAGGAATAAGACCCTGACAAGGACTGACCGGGCGATTTCCATTGAGTTCATTTCTCATCTGCGCGCCGACGGATTACCCTTGACCCCATCCACCACCTCTTGTTCAGGAACGGCGCAGGTGAAAGAGCCACCCCATCCCGACGAAAGTCCGGCGCAAATCCGACGCACGGCGCTGTATTCGACACTTGCTCAAGTACCTGAGGGCAAAGTGGTCAGCTATGGTCAGTTGGCTGAACTCGCGGGGTTGGGGCGCGCCGCCCGCTGGGTCGGCCGGACCCTGAGCCAGCTACCCGCCGATACCACGCTGCCGTGGCACCGGGTACTGGGCGCCGGCGGTCGGATCAGCCTGCCGCCGGGCAGCCCCTCGGGGGACGAACAACGGGCACGATTGCGTTCTGAGGGCGTCACCGTCCTGAACAATCGTGTGGATATTCAGCGCCATGGCTGGCGTCCGATAGAGCACAGCGGTTAGAGTGCGCGCTTTGTTTTCGCAATCTTGAGGCAGACTTCAGCCCATGCCCCGTAAAACCTGGCGCGCCGCGCTCGCCGCCTATGCCAGTCCTTCGACGCTCGTGCTGTTGTTGCTCGGTTTTGCTGCCGGCCTGCCGTACATGCTGGTGTTTTCGACGCTTTCCGTCTGGCTGCGTGAAGCCGGTGTTGCCCGTGAAACCATCGGCTACGCCAGCCTGATCGGCCTGGCCTACGCCTTCAAATGGGTGTGGTCACCGCTGCTCGACCAATGGCGCCTGCCTTTATTGGGCAAGCTTGGCCGCCGCCGTTCGTGGCTGGTGCTCTCGCAGACCCTGGTGATTCTGGGCCTGATCGGCATGGGCTTCTGTGATCCGCAGAAACACCTGTCCTGGCTGATCGCCATTGCCGTCATCGTCGCCTTCGCCTCCGCCACCCAAGACATCGCGGTCGACGCCTATCGCCTGGAAATCGCCGACGACAGCCGCCAGGCCGCGCTGGCTGCCAGTTACATGTCCGGCTATCGCGTCGCCGCCCTGCTCGCCACGGCGGGCGCGCTGTTCTTTGCCGAAGGCTTCGGCTCCACCGGTTTCAACTATCAACACTCGGCCTGGACCGGCACCTACGCCCTGTTCGGGGTATTGATGATCCCTGCCCTGCTGACCTCGCTGCTGATGCGCGAACCGCCAGTGCCACTGCGCACGCAGTTGCAGGCCGGCCGCTACAGTTTCGGGCATCAACTGGCCTCGGTATTCGTGCTGATTGTGTTGCTGGTGTCGGTTCCGGCGATGTTCACCCAGCTCTACAACACCGATTTCGCCGGCGTGCTGTTCGGCAATATGAGCCCGCTCGACCTGTTGCTCGAAGACCGCGCCTTCCTGCGCGCCATCCTCTACACCCTGCTCACCGGCCTGTGCCTGTCGACCATGGGCCGTCGCGGCCTGGCGCCGGTACTGACCCCGGTCAACGACTTCATCCTGCGCTACCGCTGGCAGGCATTGCTGTTGCTCGGGCTGATCGCCACTTACCGGATGTCCGACACGGTGATGGGCGTGATGGCCAACGTGTTCTATATCGACCAGGGCTTCACCAAGGATCAGATCGCCAGCGTCAGCAAGATCTTCGGCCTGATCATGACCCTCCTCGGAGCCGGGATGGGCGGCCTGCTGATCGTGCGCTTCGGCATCCTGCCGATCCTGTTCATTGGCGGCGCAGCTTCGGCGGCAACCAACCTGCTGTTCGTGATGCTGGCTGACATGGGCCCGAACCTGCAGATGCTGGTGGTGACCATCTCCCTCGACAACTTCAGTTCGGGGATGGCGACCTCAGCCTTCGTCGCCTACCTGTCGAGTCTGACCAACCTGAAGTTCTCGGCCACCCAGTACGCCCTGCTCAGCTCGATCATGCTGTTGCTGCCGCGCCTGATCGGCGGTTATTCCGGGGTAATGGTCGAGAAGTTCGGCTACCACAACTTCTTCATGATCACGGCGCTGCTCGGCGTGCCGACCCTGGTGCTGATCGCCCTGCACTGGTTTCAGGAAAACCGCCGCGAAGGCCCGACACCAACGCCCGAGCCTGTGCCGACCAGCGTGGTCGAAGAGTCGTAGGACAATTCAGATACGGCGGGACGATTCCCGCCGTTGAGCCTTACCGCCGAGCGCAATCCTGTACGTCGGCAAATCTCGCCGGTACACTGCTCCGTCATTTCCAGTCATAGCAACCGACAACGGCCAACCATGCGCACCAGTCAATTTTTGCTCGCCACACAGAAAGAAACGCCTTCCGATGCGGTCGTCGTCAGCCATCAGCTGATGCTGCGCGCCGGCATGATCCGCAAACTCGCTTCGGGCCTGTACACCTGGCTGCCGATGGGCCTGCGGGTAATGCGCAAGGTTGAAGCCATCGTTCGCGAAGAAATGAACGCTGCCGGTTCTCTTGAAGTGTTGATGCCGAGCACCCAACCGGCCGAGTTGTGGCAGGAATCGGGGCGCTGGGAAGAATACGGCCCTGAGCTGCTGCGCATCAAAGACCGCCACGGTCGCGACTTCTGCGCGGGCCCGACCCACGAAGAAGTGATCACCGATCTGATGCGCAACGAGTTGAGCAGCTACAAGCAGCTGCCGATCAACCTGTATCAGATCCAGACCAAATTCCGTGACGAAATCCGCCCACGCTTCGGTTTGATGCGCGGCCGCGAATTCATCATGAAGGACGCCTACTCGTTCCACGCCGATCAGGCTTCGCTGCAGGTCACCTACGACCGCATGCATCAGGCGTACTGCAACGTGTTCACCCGTCTGGGCCTGAAATTCCGTCCGGTTGAAGCCGACAACGGCTCGATCGGTGGCGCTGGCTCCCATGAATTCCACGTGCTGGCCGAGTCCGGCGAAGACGATATCGTCTTCAGCAACGGTTCCGACTACGCCGCGAACATCGAAAAAGCCGAAGCCGTGCCACGCGAAACCTCGCGTCCAGCACCGACCGAAGAGCTGCGCCTGGTCGATACGCCAGACACCAAGACCATTGCTGCGCTGGTGGAAAAATTCAATCTGCCGATTGAAAAGACCATCAAAACCCTGATCGTCCACGCCGAAGAGCCAGGCAAGCTGATTGCCCTGATCATCCGTGGCGACCACGAGCTCAACGAAATCAAGGCCGCCAACCAGCCGGGCGTTGCCAGCCCGCTGGTCATGGCTTCCGATGCCGAACTGCGTGACGCCATTGGCGCCGGCGCCGGTTCGCTCGGCCCGCTGAACCTGCCACTGCCAATCATCATCGACCGCTCGGTCGAGCTGATGAGCGACTTCGGTATCGGCGCGAACATCGACGACAAGCACTACTTCGGCGTGAACTGGGAGCGCGATCTGCCGGTTCCGACCGTCGCCGACCTGCGTAACGTCGTCGCCGGTGACCCAAGCCCGGACGGCAAAGGCACCCTGGAAATCAAGCGTGGCATCGAAGTCGGGCACATCTTCCAGTTGGGCAACAAGTACAGCAAGGCGATGAAGTGCGAAGTGCTGGGCGAGAACGGTAAGCCAGTGACCCTGGAAATGGGTTGCTACGGTATCGGCGTATCCCGCGTGGTGGCTGCTGCCATCGAGCAGAACAACGACGACAAAGGCATCATCTGGAGCGACACCCTGGCGCCGTTCCAGATCGCCCTGGTACCGCTGCGTTATGAAACCGAGCAGGTGCGCGAAGCCACTGACAAGCTTTACGCAGAACTGACTGCGGCCGGTTTCGAAGTGCTGCTGGACGATCGCGACAAGAAAACCAGCCCGGGCATCAAGTTTGCGGACATGGAGCTGATCGGCATTCCACACCGGATCGTGGTCAGCGACCGCGGTCTCGCCGAAGGCAACCTGGAATACAAGAGCCGCACCGAGGCCGAAGCGCAAGCGCTGCCGGTTGCCGATGTGCTGTCCTTCCTTCAGGCCCGTATCCGCCGCTGAATCCAGATAGAGACCTCATGTTCAAGCGAAACACCCTGGGCCTCGGTGGCGCCGCCTTATGCGGCGCCCTGCTGGTCAGCGGCTGCGCCAATCACATGTCACAGCGCAGCGAGCACGAAGAGCGGGTCGAGCGTAAATTGCTCGATCACAGCCTGCAGATCGACGTCGGTGAGCCCAAGGTGCTCGAACTGCCGCAACGCCGCGTGAAGATCAGCGAACAGAAGACCTTCGAGGTCACCGAGTTCGAGGTCACGCGGCATTACGATCGCTATACGCCTTACCAGCCCTGGCGGAAAATCTACGAGATTCCGCTGGGTGCGGTTGCGCTGGTGGGGGGTGTCGGCGCCAACGTGGTCAACGTCTTCGCACTCGGCAACCTGCCGGACAGCATGACCAGGGACTGGTTGAGCTACGGTCTGGACGGGCTCAACCCGGCCATGAACATGCAATCCCATGGTCGCGCGCAACAGAACCTGGCCAGTATCGATGAAGTCCAGCGCGACAAGCGCATGGAGTATTCGAGCCTGCCGTGGAGCGAGCGTCCGGTGCAGGTCAAGGCTGGCAAGCAGACATTCGACATGACCACCGACCGCAACGGTGTGCTGCGCCTGAACCTGCTGGACAGTCCGTTCGCAGAAAATGACCTGAATCATATCGGCAAGCTGCAGATCAGCGTCGAAGACGGCAAGGATGACGTGCACAGCGATTCATCCCTGGCCATCAGCAGCCATTTGCGCAGCAAGTTGCTCGAAGCCCACGGGTTGATTTACGACGATCTGGAAGACGACGAAGTGAGCCAGTGGGTCCACCGGGTCAAGCGTCTGTCGGAGCTGGGTCTGGAAGAGGAAGCCAGCGAGCTGGAGCAAAGCCTGATCGAACTGACGCGTAACGATCCCGAGTTACAGGCCGAGTTTCTCAAATCGCTGACCAAGGATGCCGGGCGTCTGGTGGCGGATCCGGGACCGAATTAAGCCTGAAAAGCTTCGCGAGCAAGCCCGCTCCCACAGTTGATTGCATTCCACTGAAGGAACTCGATCAAATGTGGGAGGGGGCTTGCTCGCGAAAGCGGCATCAGCAACACCGCAGCAATTAGCGCTCAAACAACTCCATCTGCTCAAACCCACCCCGCAAATCCTCCAGCCTGACCCCCACCCCCAACAACCGCACCGGTTTCCCGCCTCGGTTGAACGCCTGCGTCAGCATCAACTGATAACTGCCCAGATCGCGCCCTGCCCCGGCTTGCTCCAGCGTGGTCTGGGTAAAGTCATGGAACTTCACTTTGACGAACGGCTTGCCCGGGCGATAGCTGCTGTCGATCCGCTCCATGCGGGTTTTCAGGGTTTCCAGCAGCTCCGGCAATTTGTCCAGGCAACTGCGCAGATCGGGCAGATCAACGTCGTAGGTGTTTTCCACGCTGATTGACTGACGGCGACTGTCGTTGTGCACCAACCGGTCATCGATCCCACGGGCCAGACTCCACAGTCGCTCACCGAAACTGCCGAATTCGCGCACCAGCGCCAACTTGTCCCACTCACGCAGTTGCAGGCAGTCGACGATGCCGAGCTTGCCCAGCTTGTCGGCGGTAACTTTGCCGACGCCGTGCAACTTGCTCACCGGCAGACCACTGACAAAATCCTCGACCTGATCCGGGGTAATCACGAACAACCCGTTGGGCTTCTTCCAGTCACTGGCGATTTTCGCCAGAAACTTGTTCGGCGCCACGCCCGCAGACACGGTGATGTGCAACTGATTGGAGACCCGGCGACGAATGTCCTGGGCAATTCGCGTGGCGCTGCCGCCAAAATGCGCGCTGTCGGAGACGTCGAGGTAGGCCTCGTCCAGCGACAGCGGTTCGATCAGGTCGGTGTAATCGCGAAAGATCGTATGAATTTCCTTGGAAGCTTCGCGATAGGCGTCCATGCGCGGCTTGACGATGGTCAGGTCGGGGCACAGCTTCAAGGCATGTCCGGATGACATCGCCGAACGCACGCCATACGCCCGTGCTTCATAGTTACAGGTAGCAATCACCCCGCGCCGATCCGCCGACCCGCCCACCGCCAGCGGCTTGCCTGCCAGGTTCGGGTCGTCGCGCATCTCAATGGCGGCGTAGAAACAGTCGCAGTCGACGTGGATGATTTTTCGTTGGGTCATGACAGAAAAGGAAACATGGCGAGCCGGATCCGCAGTATCTCACTGACACCTGTATATAGCACCAGTAGTGCTGAATGTTCTTTTCAGGCTGTAGGAAAACAACCATGAATTTATTTTCTCAATCGAAAATCTCCTGCCGATAGAGCTGAAAGCCTTGCCCCGCCTGCCCTGCGTGCCCTTCGCCTGCCCTGTAAAAAGCGCTAACCGATTGAACAAGAACAGATTTATCTGGATTCAAGGTTGACAGACCGGCGTTCCTCTGTAGAATGCCGACACACAGACGCGGGATGGAGCAGTCTGGTAGCTCGTCGGGCTCATAACCCGAAGGTCGTCGGTTCAAATCCGGCTCCCGCAACCAAACATCAAAAAAGGCTACTCGAAAGAGTGGCCTTTTTTGTGCCTGTCTGTTTTTCAGACCGGCCTCCACATCACGCACATCCGGGCGAACAGGAATTCGTTGCATTTCCGAAACTTACCGCGCCCCTGCGACCGTTTGACGCAAATTCACACTTATTTGACCCATTACGGGATTAGCGGTTGACACCTCGCCGTTCGCCTGTAGAATGCCGCCACACAGACGCGGGATGGAGCAGTCTGGTAGCTCGTCGGGCTCATAACCCGAAGGTCGTCGGTTCAAATCCGGCTCCCGCAACCAAACATCAAAAAAGGCTGCTCGAAAGAGTGGCCTTTTTTGTATCTGTGGAAAAAGTCCTTTCGCAACAATGATCTGTCACGCTGCAGTGAAACACTCAGGATCATCAGACCCGCCGAGTTGCGACTATGCTTGAGTCGCAGGCAAGACGTCTGCAATCCATGACCCGCCCTCGCCGATACCCGATGAGAGGCGTAGTATTTTGTGATTATTTTTTTCTACAGGGATTGGTAACTTGGCTGGATACCTCCATCCTGTCGCGCACAATCCAAGAGGTGATTGATGCGCGCCAACTCGTCTGATCCACAAGACACCGTCACAGCAGACCATCCGATCAAGCCCGAGCGCCTGCGCTTGCTGGATCGTTTGAGCAAATACCGCCAGCCTATCGGTCTGGCGGTCACATTGCTGTTGTTTGCCATTGCGCTGATTGCCTGTCGCCATCTGCTGAGCGAACTCGATCTCTACGCGCTGCATGACTCGATCCTGGCCGTGCCGAAACCTGCTCTGCTCGGGGCATTGGGTGCGACGGTGATCGGCTTCATTATATTGCTGGGCTATGAATGGTCAGCGAGCCGCTATGCCGGCGTGACGCTGCCACCGCGCACGCTGGCGCTGGGCGGCTTCACTGCGTTTGCAATTGGCAACGCCATCGGCCTGTCGCTGCTGTCCGGCGGCTCAGTGCGCTACCGTTTATATGCACGCCATGGTCTGGGGGCATCAGAAGTCGCCCACATGACGCTGTTCGCCAGCCTGTCGCTGGGCTGCGCCCTGCCACCACTGGCGGCTCTCGCGACCCTCAGCGACCTGCCTTCCGCTTCCGCCGCCCTGGGCCTGTCAGAGGGCCTGCTCGGCACGATTGCCATGGTGGTGCTGGGTCTGGGCGCGATTCTGGCGATCGGCATCTACCGCCGGCGCCTGCCGGAGCAACCGTACCGCGATAACCTGCTGGTCAGGGCTGGGCGCCGGACGTTGCGCCTGCCGGGCCGCCGCCTGACCTTCCTGCAACTGATCATCACCGCCCTCGACGTCGCCGCAGCAGCCACCGTGCTTTACCTGCTGCTGCCGGAAGCCCCGCCGTTCGGCGCCTTCCTGCTGGTGTACCTGCTGGCCCTGGCCGCCGGCGTGCTCAGCCATGTGCCGGGGGGTGTCGGAGTCTTCGAGGCGATCCTGCTCGCCGCGTTCGCCGACACACTCGGTGCCGCGCCACTGGCCGCCGCCCTGCTGCTCTACCGCCTGATCTATGTCGTGCTGCCGCTGCTGGTGGCCTGCCTGTTCTTGCTGATCAACGAAGGCCAGCGCCTGTTTCAGACCCAGACCATGCGCGCAGCGTCCGGTCTGGCGGCGCCCATTCTGGCGGTGCTGGTGTTCCTGTCCGGCGTGGTGCTGCTGTTTTCCGGCGCTACCCCGGAGATCGACACCCGTCTCGAACACATCGGTTTTCTGATCCCGCATCGTCTGGTCGACGCCTCGCACTTCGGCGCCAGTCTGATCGGCGTGCTATGCCTGTTGCTCGCCCAGGGCCTGCGTCGTCGGCTGTCTGCCGCGTGGATGCTGACCACCATTCTGTTGCTGGTCGGCGCCCTGCTCTCGCTGCTCAAAGGCTTCGACTGGGAAGAAGCCACGCTGATGACACTCACTGCTGCGTTGCTGGGGGTGTTCCGCCGTTCGTTCTATCGTCCGAGCCGCCTGACCGAGCTACCGTTCTCGCCGCTGTATCTGGTTGCCAGCCTCTGCGTGCTGGGGGCTTCGACCTGGCTGCTGCTGTTCGCCTATCAGGACGTGCCTTACAGCCATCAACTGTGGTGGCAGTTCACCCTCGACGCTGACGCGCCACGTGGCCTGCGCTCGCTGCTCGGTGCTGCCGTACTGTTGCTGGTGATCGCCCTGACCTGGCTGCTGCGCACCGCGCGCCCGGTGATTCACCTGCCGACACCGGATGAACTGGAACGCGCCTCGAAGATCCTCATGGCCTCGTCGCAACCCGATGGCGGCCTGGCACTGACCGGTGACAAGGCACTGCTGTTTCACCCCAACGACGAGGCGTTCCTGATGTACGCCCGCCGTGGCCGCAGCCTCGTGGCGCTGTACGACCCGATCGGCCCCGGCCAGCAGCGTGCCGAAATGATCTGGCAGTTCCGCGACCTGTGCGACATCCATCACACCCGTCCGGTGTTCTATCAGGTACGTGCCGAGAACCTGCCGTACTACATGGACATCGGCCTGACCGCGATCAAGCTCGGCGAAGAAGCCCGGGTCGATCTGCATCGCTTTGACCTGGAAGCCAAGGGCAAAGAGATGAAGGACCTGCGCTACACCTGGAACCGTGGGACCCGCGACGGCCTGTCGCTGGAAATCCACGAGCCGGGCCAGGCGCCGATGGACGAGTTGAAAGTGATTTCCGATGCGTGGCTGACCGGCAAGAACGTGCGCGAGAAAGGTTTCTCCCTCGGTCGGTTCAGCGACGATTACCTGAAGCATTTCCGCATTGCGGTGATTCGCTTCGAAGGCCGCCCGGTGGCGTTCGCCAACCTGCTCGAGACTTACAGCCATGACCTGGCCAGTCTCGATCTGATGCGCTCGCACCCGGACGCCCCCAAGCTGACCATGGAATTCCTGATGGTCGGTTTGATTCAACACTATAAGAGTCACGGATACGCGCGCTTCAGCCTGGGCATGGTGCCGTTGTCGGGGTTGCAACCCCGGCGTGGTGCACCGCTGACCCAGCGTCTGGGCTCGATGGTCTTCCGCCGTGGTGAGCAGCTGTACAACTTCCAAGGCTTGCGCCGCTTCAAAGACAAGTTCCAGCCTGACTGGGAACCCCGTTATATGGCAGTGCCCGCCGGACTCGATCCGCTGGTGGCGCTGGCCGATACTGCTGCCCTGATCGCGGGCGGCTTGACTGGATTGGTGAAACGCTGATGATTCAACGCTCCCTGAAGTACATCCTGGCCGCACTGATCGTGCTGGCCGTGATTGCCGGCGGCGGTTACTGGTACCTCAAACGCCCGGCACCGCAACCGACTCTGCAACCGCTGACTGCCGCCGACGGCACGGTCATGACCCGCGTCGTTCCCGGCACCCAGCCCAAGGCTCAGGTGCTGGTAGTGGTCAATGACGACCAGAAGCTGACCGATAACCAACTGAGCACCCTGAGCCGCAGCGCCTCGGCGCAAATCGTTCAGGTGATTCTGCCCAAGGACTGCCTGCAACAGAGCCGCGCGCTGCAAACCGGCCTGCGCGAACTGAATGGCCCGGCCACGCTGGTCAGCGGTATCGGCCCGGGCGCCGTGCTGGCCTGGCGCTGGTTGTCCGAGCAGAAGGACGACAAGGCCCAGGCGATCTCGGTTGACCTGGCCCTGGAAAAACCCGGCTGTACCCACCTGCTGCCGAAATCTGCGGCCCACGGCCATTGGCTGGTGGCGTGGAACGACAACCCGGACGACACCAGCGCCGGTTTCGTGCGCGATCAACCGAACGCCGAAACCAGCATCAGCGACTACGACATCAACCTGCCGCAAGTGCTGAACAACGAGTTGCGCAAGATCCTCGTCGGCGGCGACAAGGCCAACGGCGGTCTGGCGATTCCGGTGGTTGAAGTGCCGGCCGGTCAAGCCAAGGACACCGTGACCCTGTTCCTTTCCGGTGACGGCGGCTGGCGCGACCTCGACCGCGATGTGGCCGGCGAGATGGCCAAGATTGGCTATCCCGTCGTCGGCATCGACACCCTGCGCTACTACTGGCAGCACAAGAGCCCGGAACAAAGCGCCCTGGACCTGACCGAACTGATGCAGCACTACCGCCAGAAATGGGGCACCAAGCGCTTCATCCTGACCGGTTATTCGTTCGGTGCCGACGTCCTGCCGGCGATCTACAACCGCCTGCCGGACACCGAGCAGCAACGCGTCGACGCCATCATCCTGCTGGCCTTCGCCCGTACCGGCAGCTTCGAAATCGAAGTCGAAGGCTGGCTCGGCAACGCCGGCAAAGAAGCCGCCACCGGCCCGGAAATGGCCAAGCTGCCAGCGGCCAAAGTAGTGTGCATCTACGGCGCCGAAGAAACCGACGAAAGCGGCTGCACCGACAAGACGGCAGTCGGCGAAGCGGTGAAACTGCCCGGCGGCCACCACTTCGACGAGAACTACCCGGCGCTGGCCAAGCGTCTGGTGGACCTGATCGAGAAGCGTCAGAGCAAGGATCAGCCGACAGAGTGATCTGAAGCGCTCCAACGAAAAGCCCCCGCAACCTCACGGTTGCGGGGGCTTTTTTACGCAAACTTGCAGCACTTCCTGCCAGTCGAAACTTCTATCGATACCGAGACTAAAGCTGAACATCTATCCACGTGATGTCATCTTCTACATCGATACAGCTGCCATCCGGCGCTGTTAGCAAGTAGCTTTGCTGTAACTCGGTTAGCTCCGCCCAAAAGCCATCGGTTGCAAATACCAGTCGTTCTCTTAGGGTCAATGAATGAAACACAAAGTCAGGGTTCGGTGCGCGACTCGCCTTCAAGCATCGAGTCACCCGGTTTCGAGCCGGATCTTGCGCCAGCTCGGAGTGGGAACGGTCGCGCCTCCAGTTAGCCTTACAGTGGGGCGACGTAATCCATTCGATCGCTCCTGCCGGCGTCACAACACCGCACGAACAATCACCCTCATACGCAAGCGTGAGTTTCCCATGAGCAGCGACACCCACCACATAACAAGTGGCGCCTGTGTGACTTGCAAACAAAACGGGGTGGAGGTCGGCCAGTATAGAAAGCAGTACCTGTTCAACAGCTTCGCACTCAGTGATATCGAGGCCGTGATCAAAGTGTTTTGACCAGACCTCTAAAACATCTTTCACAAAGGACTCAGCCAACTGGCCACTGCCAACCCTCGATGTACCGTCCGTGATAACAAATACGCCGTTTTCTCCATCACAGAGCGCTCCAGCAAAGTCATGGTTGGTTCTCCTGGCTCGCCCTGCTACCGATCTGACGTGGTATTTCATGCGCTGCCCAGTTCTTTCATGCGCCCATGAATGATTTGCCCTCTTCCCGGATTGGCCTGTACCGAGCCCGAGCTTTCAATCACATAGTCAATGCCACTGAGAACCCTGAGTGCTCGAACTCCATTCGTGATGAATTCTTTGAGCTCGGATTCCGCCTGCCGAACCTCTTCTAAAAGCTCTGGACGTCCATCAATCAAGATAATGATGTCTTCGACGTCTTTATGGTATGGATCGCCACCGCCACGACCACTGAAGGCTTCCAGTTTTGTCGCGAGAAAATAGGTCGGTTTGAATATCTGGATGACGGTACCGCTGGGCAACGTAAATTTATTGGCCCGCGCCAGCCCCTCTACAAACCAGCGGTTGGCATATCCGAGAACCTCGGGATCAGAAGGCATCACGTCAACGACGATGTCGTTGAAGCGGAAACGACAGTTCACTTCATCTTCGCCAGTAATCTTGAAATTCCTGGCCGCCAACCGTTCGGTAAGCTGCTGCCAGGCGCCAATGCCTGCTAGCTCGATCACCAGGTCAACATCATCGGTGAAGCGAATGTCGTCCAGCACAACAGCATCAGTTACCAGCATGGCTGTGGTGCAACCTCCGACAAAGGCAACCTCCGCGAGAAACGCCTCTCCCAAACCCTCAGCAACAAACTCTATAAGCTCGTAGTTGTGATCAGCGTTGGATGACATGTTATTTCAGTCCCATCCCTGCTTTTAGAATGTCGACTGCAACACCACACTCTCGCGGACCTCCAAGGCGGATTGCATCAGCAAGCGCAAGATAGTGGTAAAGGGTCCTGTCCCGCTTCACCGCTTCCGGCACTGTCTTGTAGAGCGGCTCTATCGCCTGTCCACGCTCCGCTCCAAGTGCATCTGGCCAAACCGGAATCAGTCCGCCAGCACTTTTGATGCTTTTGGACAGTGCCGGTGCTGCAAAACCCGTCGGGATGCCGCGAACCATTGCCCCGGGCTTTACAGGGAAAAAGTATTTCAGAGCGTGCTCGGTGATGTTTAGCAACTGCCGCCGGTTAACTTTTGGAAGTCCGGTGTCATAGTCATTGGTGAGCAGCCCGGACACACGACACCTGGCGATGGAATTTGAAACTTCGCTCTTGCTTAGCCCAAGTGAAGCAGACAACGCACGCAACGAGTAACCTTCACTCCAGCTCGCCAGTGGCGGAACAGCTACCGGCTCCGACCACCCTTCCCACCCCGCCTCATCGTCCAAGGGCGAATCGAAATCCTGTCGGCGGAATACAGTATCTTCACCGTCGGTGGAGTAGGTGACCAATGGTTGCCCCACCCGACCGCCCGCCGTCATTTGACTGACCACGTAGGGCTTCAACAACTCCTCGACTCTGTTCGAATTTGACTCCGACTCCATTACCCCAAGGAGGTTTTCCTCCTGAGCGTGAAGGCTGGTCATCTTGAACAAAAGCAAAATGTCTTGACTCTTCATGAAGCTTAAAACTCCAATCGTCCACACTCCATAAAACGTGGACACTTGTCTCATTCAAAATATCCGATCGTCAAGCCCTTTATTCGCCCCCCTCCTGTGGCGCCAACTCAAGAATCCACCGCCCCCGAGATTGCTCGCCACCTTAATTCCGGTTACCGGTGTCGCAATATCAGATGACGTCCGCATACCTTGTAGGCAAACTCCTAATCTCGTGTTTGGGCACTTTGCCGCTCTGTTGCGCTTTTTTTCGACGGGATACTCTCCAGAGGTCGCTGACCAATTCAGTGATCGGGTGTGGTAACCCGGCTAAGCAAAGTGCAACAACGCTCCCAACACGACTCAGGTGTTTTTACGTCTGCAATTCCGAGTCATGGCGGCTGTGCGTGGGAGACCTTCGGGTCTGCCGGTTTCTTTGCTCTTCCGGTTTACCACCCTGCGTACAGCTGCCACCCATTCGTGTGGTAACGAATGCGGCAGCTCCTCGTTTTATGGAGCGAAACAATGAGCAAACAAAGTCCTTCATCACCTTCGGACCTCACAACCGTCGGCTTTACCTCTTTCCTCTACAACTCGGATCTGGCGCTATTCAACGTCCGCTCCGGTGTCCCCGTCATTGATGCACTGTCGCAAGCTTCCGATCTGCTATTCCTCGCCAAATCCTTCGCTGAGGACGCTGCCTTCATCAAAGACACCGACCGCCATGCCTGGGCTGCGCATTACCTGACGGTGATGGGCAAAGCCTTGATTGATGACGTGATCCAAGCGCTGATGCCGCGACCTGCGCGGATGAAGACCGAATCTGAAGAAGAATTGCCTGAAAGCCACTGACACCACAGAATCCTTGTGGGAGCGAGCTTGCTCGCGAATGCGGTGGATCAGCCACCACATGTCTCGACTGACACTCGGCCTTCGCGAGCAAGCTCGCTCCCACAGGGGATTTGCAGTGGGTTAGAGGTTTATGTGAAGCACAAAAAAGCCCCCGCCAGCTACAAGGCTGACGGGGGCTTTTGAGTTGGGGCGTGGCCTACATCTCCACCTGCGTCCCCAACTCAATCACCCGGTTCAGCGGCAGATTGAAGAAGCGCAAATTGCCGTTGGCATTCTTCAACATGAATGCGAACAGCGCCTCGCGCCAGCGGGCCATGCCTTCGAGTTTCGAGGCGATCACCGTTTCGCGGCTGAGGAAGTAGGTGGTGCGCATCGGGCTGAAGTCCAGATCATCCAGATGGCACAGTTTCAGCGCCTGCGGCACGTCCGGCTCGTCGGTGAAGCCGAAGTGCAGGATCACCCGGAAGAAGCCTTCGCCGTAGGAGTCCACCTCAAAGCGGCGTGCCGGCGGCACGCGCGGGATGTCTTCGTAAACCACGGTCAGCAACACCACTTGCTCGTGCAACACCTGGTTGTGCAGCAGGTTGTGCAACAACGCGTGCGGCACAGCGTCGGAGCGCGCAGTGAGGAACACCGCGGTGCCCTGCACACGGTGCGGCGGTTGTACACGGATGCTGCTGATGAAGATCGGCAGCGGCAGCGCGCCTTCGTCCAGGCGATCGACCAGCAGCTCCTTGCCGCGTTTCCAGGTGGTCATCAGGATGAACAGCACGATCCCCGCCAGCACCGGGAAGGCACCGCCCTGAATGATCTTCGGCACGTTGGCCGCGAAGAACATGCCATCGACCAGCAGGAAACCAAGCAGAATCGGCACTGCCAGCAGCGGTGGCCATTTCCACAACAGCAGGATCACCGCTGCCACCAGAATACTGGTGATCAGCATGGTGCCAGTGACCGCCACGCCGTAGGCAGACGCCAGTGCGCCGGAGGACTCGAAACCGATCACCAACAGGATCACGCCGACCATCAGCGCCCAGTTCACTGCACCGATGTAAATCTGCCCCTGCTCAGCACTGGACGTGTGCTGAATGTGCATGCGCGGGATATAACCGAGCTGGATGGCCTGCCGGGTCAACGAGAACGCGCCGGAAATCACCGCTTGCGAAGCAATCACCGTGGCCAGGGTCGCCAGCACCACCAGCGGTACCAGTGCCCAGTTCGGCGCCAGCAGGTAGAACGGGTTACGCGCCGCTTCCGGGTTTTCCAGGAGCAATGCGCCCTGACCGAAGTAGTTCAGCACCAACGCCGGCAGCACCAGTACCAGCCAGGCACGGGCAATCGGCTTGCGCCCGAAGTGGCCCATGTCGGCATACAGGGCTTCAGCACCGGTCAGCGCCAGCACCACCGCACCGAGAATCGCCACACCCATGCCCGGGTGAACCATGAAGAAACGCACGCCCCAGATCGGGTTCAGCGCATTCAAGACTTCAGGGTGCCTGACGATCCCGCTGACACCCAGCCCCCCCAGCACCAGGAACCACACGACCATCACCGGGCCAAACAGCTTGCCGATGCGATCGGTGCCGTGTTTCTGGATCAGGAACAGCGCGACCAGGACCACCAGTGCCATCGGCACCACCCAGCGCTCCAGGCCATCGAACGCCAACTCCAGACCTTCAACCGCGGACAACACGGAGATGGCCGGGGTGATCATGCTGTCGCCGTAAAACAGCGCCGCACCGATCAACCCCAGAATCACCAGCACGGCCTGCAACCTGGGATAGCGGCTGGATGCACGTCGCGCCAGGGCGGTCAGCGCCATGATCCCCCCCTCACCCTGGTTGTCGGCCCGCAGGACGAACAACACGTACTTGATCGTGACGACCCAGATCAGCGACCAGAAAATCAACGCCAGAATCCCGAAGACTCCGTCGTGGTTGACCGGCACCCCATAGTGACCGGCAAAAACTTCTTTGAGGGTGTACAACGGGCTCGTGCCGATGTCGCCGTAAACCACCCCGACTGCCGCGACCAGCATGCTCAGCGGTTTTGCAGCCGAATGCTCGGCGCCCGCCGCCTGACTACTTGCCTGACCCATCCAACACTCCTACTTCTCAGAACCGGCTTCTTTGAATGAAGCACTATGCTTTGTGGTGCAGCATGCGCTGTTTTACCTGTTGTTACAGACGTTTTGTTGACTGTAAAAAATTGGTAAAGCTCAACGGCGCGAAGCATAGCGCAGCACTCGTCGTATTTCCCTGCATAAAGCTGGTCAAGTGCGTTGCTCATCGCTAGAATTGCGCACTTTTTGATCAGAGGCGCACTTCAAGCGCCCGTCCGTCAGCTTCCACACCAGGCAAGCGACGTCACAAAACACCGAGGTTAGACATGTCCACCACTCCTGCGCCGGCCAATCCAAAGGTTGGCTTCGTATCTCTGGGTTGCCCGAAAGCACTGGTCGACTCCGAGCGCATCCTGACCCAGCTGCGCATGGAAGGCTATGACGTGGTGTCGACCTATCAGGATGCCGACGTGGTGGTGGTCAACACCTGCGGCTTCATCGACTCGGCCAAGGCTGAGTCGCTGGAAGTGATCGGTGAAGCGATCAAGGAAAACGGCAAGGTGATCGTCACCGGTTGCATGGGCGTGGAAGAAGGCAATATCCGCGACGTACACCCGAGCGTGCTGGCCGTGACCGGTCCGCAGCAATACGAGCAAGTGGTCAACGCCGTGCACGAAGTCGTGCCACCGCGTCAGGATCACAACCCGCTGATCGACCTGGTGCCGCCGCAAGGCATCAAGCTGACTCCGCGTCACTACGCCTACCTGAAGATTTCCGAAGGCTGCAACCACAGCTGCAGCTTCTGCATCATCCCGTCGATGCGCGGCAAACTGGTCAGCCGTCCGGTGGGTGATGTACTTGACGAAGCCCAGCGTCTGGTCAAATCCGGCGTCAAAGAGCTGCTGGTGATCTCGCAAGACACCAGCGCCTACGGCGTCGACGTGAAATACCGCACCGGTTTCTGGAACGGCGCGCCGGTGAAAACCCGCATGACCGAACTCTGCGAAGCGCTGAGTACCTTGGGCGTGTGGGTCCGTCTGCACTACGTTTACCCGTACCCGCACGTCGACGAGCTGATCCCGCTGATGGCCGCCGGCAAGATCCTGCCGTACCTGGACATCCCGTTCCAGCACGCCAGCCCGAAAGTGCTGAAGGCGATGAAACGCCCGGCGTTCGAAGACAAGACCCTGGCGCGGATCAAGAACTGGCGCGAAATCTGCCCGGACCTGATCATCCGTTCGACCTTCATCGTCGGCTTCCCGGGCGAAACCGAGGAAGACTTCCAGTACCTGCTGAACTGGCTGACCGAAGCCCAGCTCGACCGCGTCGGCTGCTTCCAGTACTCGCCGGTCGATGGCGCGCCCGCCAATGACCTGGACCTGGAAGTGGTGCCGGACGACGTCAAACAAGACCGTTGGGAGCGCTTCATGGCGCACCAGCAGGCGATCAGCTCGGCGCGCCTGCAAATGCGCATCGGCCGCGAGATCGAAGTGCTGGTGGACGAAGTCGACGAGCAAGGCGCCGTCGGCCGCTGCTTCTTCGATGCCCCGGAAATCGACGGCAACGTATTCATCGACAACGGCAGCAATCTCAAGCCGGGCGACAAGGTCTGGTGCAAGGTGACTGACGCTGACGAATACGACCTGTGGGCTGAGCAGATCTAAGCACCACAAAATACCTGTGGGAGCGGGCTTGCTCGCGAAGGCGGTGTATCAGTCCCTGAATATGCCGACGGATACACTGCTTTCGCGAGCAAGCCCGTTCCCACAGGGGATAGTCGTGTCATCAAAAGCCTCGCTCTTTTTTACGAGATGCGGGGCTTTTTTACGGCTATCGTTTACCGGGGGAAGGACTCCCTTGAAACGAACAAGAGGCCATCGGGCATGCGTCAGCATTCGGTCATTCACACGCCGAAACTCAGCGATTATCAGGAACTGACCCGGGTCTGGGAGGCCTCGGTCCGCGCGACCCATGATTTTCTGCCGGACAGCTACATCGAGTTGCTGCGCAATCTGGTGCTCACCCGTTATCTGGACGCGGTGATGCTGATCTGCACTAAGGACCATCAGCAGCGCATCACCGGATTCGCCGGGGTGGCGGCCGGCAAGATCGAAATGCTGTTTATCGATCCCGCGCACCGTGGCCAGGGGCTGGGCAAGCAATTGCTGAACTACGCCATGCAGCATCTGAATGCCGATGAACTGGACGTCAACGAACAGAACCCGCAGGCGCTGGGGTTTTACTTCAAGCAGGGCTTTGAAGTGGTCGGCCGATCGGAGGTAGATGGCATGGGCCAGCCGTATCCGCTGCTGCATATGCGCTTGCGGCAGAATCAGCAGCGCTCAAGTAACGGCTGACACATCGTAGAACCCTGTGGGAGCTGGCTTGCCAGCGATGCAGGCGACTCGGTCTGACAGATGCACCGAGGTGATGCCATCGCTGGCAAGCCAGCTCCCACAGGAATTGCGAACCCCTGCAAATGGAACCGGGCTTAACCGGCGCCAGGCAGGTACAATGCTCACCCCTTTTTTGTTACGGCCCTGTCATGACTGACCCGATTCGCCTCTCCAAACGCCTCATCGAACTGGTCGGTTGCTCCCGCCGGGAGGCCGAGCTGTTCATCGAGGGCGGCTGGGTCACCGTGGACGGCGAAGTGATCGACGAACCGCAATTCAAGGTCGGCGACCAGAAGGTCGAGCTCGACAAGGACGCCCAGGCCACCGCGCCGGAGCCGGTGACTATCCTGCTCAACGTGCCGGCCGGCATGGACGTCGACACCGCCATGCAATCGCTCAGCGCCGACACCCTCAGCGACGAGCACCGCTACGGCAAACGCCCGCTGCGCGGCCACTTCCTGCGCCTGACCGCCAGCGCCGATCTGCAGCCGAAGGCCAGCGGTCTGCTGGTCTTTACCCAAGACTGGAAAGTACTGCGCAAACTGACTGCCGACGCGGCCAAGATCGAGCAGGAATACGTGGTTGAAGTCGAAGGCGACATGGTTGCCCACGGCCTCAATCGCCTGCAGCACGGTCTCACCCACAAGGGCAAGGAACTGCCGCCAGTCAAGGCCAGCTGGCAGAACGAAAACCGCCTGCGCTTCGCCATGAAGAACCCGCAGCCGGGGATCATCGCCCAGTTCTGTGAAGCGGTTGGCCTGAAGGTCGTCGGCATTCGTCGCATCCGCATCGGCGGCGTCTCGATCGGCAAGGTTCCGCTCGGCCAATGGCGCTACCTGTCCGGCAAAGAGAAGTTCTAAAGCCTCTGTTGCCGCCACACATTCCGGCAGCGTGCCTGCGCGTTGCCCACAACGATTATCAGGATTACCCACATGATTCATAACGACGTATTGCGCAGCGTGCGCTACATGCTCGACATCAGCGACAAGAAAGTCATCGAGATCATCAAGCTCGGCGGCCTGGACGTGGAGCTGAAAGACGTCGTCGCATACCTCGACAAGAAAGAAGAAGACGAAGAAGGCTTCGTGCGCTGCCCGGATGAAGTCATGGCGCACTTCCTCGACGGTCTGGTGGTGTTCAAGCGCGGCAAGGACGAAAGCCGTCCGCCGCAGCCGATCGAAGTGCCGGTGACCAACAACATCATCCTGAAGAAGCTGCGCGTGGCCTTCGAGCTCAAAGAGGACGACATGCACGCGATCCTCAAGGCTGCCGAGTTTCCGGTGTCCAAGCCTGAGCTGAGCGCACTGTTCCGCAAGGTCGGCCACACCAACTACCGCCCGTGCGGCGACCAGTTGCTGCGCAACTTCCTCAAGGGCCTGACCCTGCGTGTTCGCGGCTGATCTGCGCCACAAGCTCTGAATCGGCGGCGCGACCTTCGCGAGCAAGCCACGCTCCCACAGGTTTTGTGGCTGACACAAAACCGGACTCCACTCGAGATCCCTGTGGGAGCGGGCTTGCTCGCGAAGGCGTCGGCCCGGCCACCTCGGGTTATCATCCCCACCCCGCTCCCACCTTGACTCCAGACCATGACTTACAACGTCTCCCCCATCGGCTTCGTGCGTTCCTGTTTCAAGGAAAAGTTCGCCATCCCGCGCCAGCCGCAATTGGCCCCCGCTGCCCGTGGCGTGCTGGAGCTGGTGGCGCCGTTCGATCAGGGGGACGCCGTGCAAGGGCTGGAGCAGGTCAGCCATGTCTGGCTGTTGTTCCTGTTTCATCAGGCGCTGGAAGAAAAGCCGCGCCTGAAGGTGCGGCCACCGCGTCTGGGCGGTAACAAGTCCATGGGCGTGTTCGCCACCCGTGCGACCCACCGTCCCAATGGCATCGGGCAGTCGGTGGTGAAGCTGGACAAGGTCGAGGCCCATCGGCTGTTCATCTCGGGGATCGATTTGCTCGACGGCACGCCGATTCTCGATATCAAACCCTACGTGCCTTACGCCGATATCATCGCTGACGCCTCCAACAGCATCGCCAGCGCTGCGCCACAGCTGATTGACGTGCAGTGGACGGACGCCGCGCTGCAACAGGCGCACGGCCATGCTCAGCGCCTTGGCGAGCCTCTGGTCGAGTTGATCGAGCAGTGCCTGGCGCAGGATCCGCGTCCGGCATACCAGACGCCGACACCAGAGCGCGAATACGGTGCGCAGTTCTGGGATCTGGACGTGCGCTGGCATTACCCGACGCCGGAGCAGATCCGGGTACTGGAAGTCATCCCAGCCATAGCCTGAAACACCGCCCCATGTAGGAGCTGCCGAAGGCTGCGATCTTTTGATCTTGCCTTTTTAAGATCAAAAGATCGCAGCCTTCGGCAGCTCCTACATGGATTGTGGCAGGCATTAAGGAAATATTTCGAGCATAAAAAAGCCCCCATTGCCTGCATAGGCAATGGGGGCTTTTTCGTGGGGCTTACTTCTCGACGAACGCACGCTCGATCAGGTAGTCACCCGGCTCGCGCATCCGCGCCGAGATCTTCAGGCCGAAGCTGTCGAGCACTTCGCTGGTCTCGTCGAGCATGCTCGGGCTGCCGCAGATCATCGCGCGGTCGTCCTGCGGGTTGATCGGTGGCAGGCCGATGTCGCTGAACAGCTTGCCGCTGCGCATCAGGTCGGTCAGACGGCCCTGGTTCTCGAACGGCTCGCGGGTCACGGTCGGGTAGTAGATCAGCTTGTCACGCAGCGCTTCACCGAAGAACTCGTTCTGCGGCAGGTGCTCGGTGATGAATTCGCGGTAGGCGACTTCGTTGACGTAGCGTACGCCGTGCACCAGGATCACTTTTTCAAAGCGCTCGTAGGTTTCCGGGTCCTGGATCACGCTCATGAATGGCGCCAGACCGGTGCCGGTGCTCAGCAGATACAGGTGCTTGCCCGGGTTCAGGTCGTCCAGCACCAGGGTGCCGGTGGGCTTTTTCGAGATGATGATCTCGTCGCCTTCCTTCAGGTGCTGCAGCTGCGAGGTCAGCGGACCATCAGGCACTTTGATGCTGAAGAACTCGAGATGCTCTTCCCAGTTCGGGCTGGCGATCGAGTAAGCGCGCATAAGCGGGCGGCCGTTTGGCTGTTGCAGGCCGATCATCACGAACTGACCGTTCTCGAAGCGCAGGCCCGGATCGCGGGTGCACTTGAAGCTGAACAGAGTGTCGTTCCAGTGATGAACACTGAGGACACGCTCGTGGTTCATGTTGCTCATGTACGTGGGACTCCTGGATATTGGGTCTGCGCTCGCCTTTGCGGCCGACAGTGCGCAATTGCAACGCATTCTAATAGCGACGACAATATCTGTTAACTGGATTATTAAGATAAGGGTTATCGGTTATATCGATATGCGATTTACTCTTCGTCAACTGCAAGTCTTCGTCGCCGTCGCCCAGCAGGAAAGCGTATCCCGTGCTGCGGGTCTGCTCAACCTCTCGCAATCGGCGGCAAGCACCTCGATCACCGAACTGGAGCGCCAATCCAGCTGCCAGCTGTTCGACCGCGCCGGCAAACGGCTGAGCCTCAACGCCTTGGGCAAACAGCTGCTGCCGCAAGCGGTGGCACTGCTCGACCAGTCCAAGGAAATCGAAGACCTGCTCAACGGCAAATCCGGTTTCGGCTCACTGTCGGTGGGCGCCACCCTGACCATCGGCAATTACCTGGCGACCCTGTTGATCGGCGGTTTCATGCAGCGCCATCCGGAAAGCCAAGTGAAGCTGCATGTGCAGAACACCGCCAATATCGTGCATCAAGTCGCTCACTACGAAATTGATCTGGGTCTAATCGAGGGCGACTGCAGCCATCCGGACATCGAAGTGCAGAGCTGGGTCGAAGATGAACTGGTGGTGTTTTGCGCTCCGCAGCATCCGCTGGCCAAACGCGGCAGCGCGACCATGGAAGAGTTGACGCACGAGGCGTGGATTCTGCGCGAACAGGGTTCCGGCACGCGCCTGACCTTCGACCAGGCCATGCGTCATCATCGCAGTGCGCTGAATATCCGTCTGGAGCTGGAACACACCGAAGCGATCAAACGCGCGGTGGAATCGGGGCTGGGGATTGGCTGTATTTCGCGGCTGGCGCTGCGTGATGCCTTTCGGCGTGGCAGCCTGGTGGCGGTGGAAACGCCGGATCTGGATCTGTCCCGGCAGTTCTACTTCATCTGGCACAAGCAAAAATACCAGACCTCGGCCATGCGCGAGTTTCTCGAACTGTGCCGCGCCTTCACCGCCGGGGTGCAGCGCAGCGACGAGATCGTCTTGCCGAGTATCGCTTAGAGCAGAATCACCGCCCACACCAGGGCAATCATGCTCAGGGCCACGAATTGCGCGGCGCTGCCCATGTCCTTGGCGTTCTTCGACAGCGGGTGCAGTTCCAGCGAAATGCGGTCGATGGCCGCTTCCACCGCCGAATTCAGCAACTCGACGATCAGCGCCAGCAGGCAAACGGCGATCAGCAGCGCCTGTTCGACGCGACTGACATTCAGGAAGAACGTCAGCGGAATCAGCACCACATTGAGCAGGACCAGTTGGCGAAATGCCGCTTCACCAGTGAAGGCGGCGCGCAGACCGTCCAGCGAGTAGCCGGATGCGTTGAGGATGCGTTTCAGGCCGGTCTGGCCCTTGAAAGGTGACATAAAGTAAAAACCAACCAGAAGGGAGTGGGAAAGCTAGAGCAACAAAAGTCAAAAAAGCGTGAAGACGCCAGCCATTATTGGCTCGGAATTGACTCAAGTTGTTGCAGAAGTAAGGCCGCCTGTGTCCGGGTGCGCACGTTCAACTTGCGAAAGATCGCCGTGACGTGAGCCTTGATGGTCGCTTCGGAGACGTTCAGCTCATAGGCAATCTGCTTGTTCAGCAGGCCCTCACAGACCATGGTCAGTACACGAAACTGCTGCGGCGTAAGGCTGGCGAGGCCGTCGCTGGCGGCTTTGGCTTCGGCGGAGACGCTGACCGCCTCGAACGCCTGTGGTGGCCAGAACACGTCGCCATCGAGCACTTTGCGCACGGCTTGCTGAATCACGCTCAGGTCGCTGGACTTGGGGATGAAGCCACTGGCGCCGAACTCGCGGGATTTGACCATCACCGAGGCTTCTTCCTGCGCCGAGACCATTACCACCGGGATCTGCGGGTACTGTCCCCGCAGCAGCACCAGTCCGGAAAATCCATAGGCACCGGGCATGTTCAGGTCCAGCAGGACCAGATCCCAGTCAGCCTTTTCGGTCAGGCGGGTTTCCAGTTCGGCGATGCTCGCCACTTCCACCAGCCTTACATCCGGGCCGAGCCCCAGGGTCACTGCTTGATGCAGCGCGCTACGAAACAGCGGGTGATCATCGGCAATCAGGATTTCGTATGTGGCCATTTTTCAAAATGATCCTGTTTTTGATGGCAGGCCCCGTGTATTCGGGCCTGGCCAAAGCAACTCAAGATGCCGCTACCAAAGCGGTATCCACAAGGGCACGTTCAACGCCAATCACAAGCAAACACGGCGTTTCAAACCTTGGCCGCACCCTAATCGGCGCCAAGCATGCCCAGCGCAGCCGGGGTGGTCAAGCAGCACGGCCGGCGCTCTCTGCAGTATGGGCCACTATCGGGCCAACACCGCTTGCGGCTTTCGTATATAAGGCAACAACTCGGCGTGGGCCGGGGTCGCCTCGTTGACGTCCAACTGCTGTTTGGCGCCCAGATAATGTTGGCTGAACACATCGAAATAAGCGTCAAGGGCAGAAGCGGCATCACTGTCACCTGCCAGCTCAAGGCACAACGCCGCGACCTCGGCGGTGCACAGGTGCTCACTGCGGGTCGAGCGACGCAGGCGATAACGCGAAAGTTTGTCGGGCAGCAGGCTCAGGATCGGCAAGCGGTCGAAATACGGACTCTTGCGAAAGATCTTGCGCGCCTCGGTCCAGGTCGCATCCAGCAGAATGAACAACGGACGCTTGCTGCTATCGGGCGCGACGGTGTTGGTCACCCGTGACGGCTCGACGTATTCGCCGGGAAACACCAGGTACGGCTGCCATTGCGGGTCATCGAGCAGCGCCAGCATCTGCGGGTCAGGTTCGGTGCGCGACCAGATGAATGCATGGTTGTCGCGCACCACATCGGCGATCAGCCAGCCGGTGTTGCTCGGCTTGAACACTTCCTTGCCGGTCATGATCAGGCATACGCCGGATCGAGTTTCCACCGTCGGACGCCAGGCGCACAGGCAGTGGCTGATGATCACACGACAATCGCGGCAACGCTCGGAACGGAAACCACGGGCCTGGATCGGCTTGATACCTTCATCTTCGCGCTGGTCGCGCAGGCGGGCGACGGCGTTAGGGGCGTGATTCATTGCAGGCAGCGCCCGGAGGCAGGAAAACTCGACACGAACAACACTCGGCAAGGCAATAAAGGCTGGCAGTTTATCAGAGCGACGGGGACAAGCCTGTACCGTCCTGACTGGCTCCCCTATAATTCGCCGCCACTGAACGCACAGCCACGGGGCTGGTCGAACCACCAGTCACTGAATCAGGAGAGTTTCATGCTGCGCCTTATCGTTCCTACCGCGGCCATCGCCATGGCGTTGTCCTTCAGCGCACACGCTGCGTCCCTGAGTGAGCAGAATCTGAACAAAGAGCTGCGCCGTGTCGCCGAGGAAAGCAGCGTGGGCACCCCACGGGCGATCAACGAGGACATTCTCGATCAAGGCTACACCGTCGAAGGCACTACGCTGATCAACCACCTGAGTGTGCAGGCCAGCCACGCCGAGAAGATGCGCGCTGACCCAAAAGCCGTGTATTTCCAGCTGGGTGCTTCGGTGTGCAATAACCCGTCGTACCGCAAGCTGATGGCCAAGGGCGCAGTGATGCGCTACGACTTCAGCGAAGTGAAGACCAACCGCGCAATCGGTTCGGCCAGCTATCAAGAGTCAGATTGTCCGAAAGCTGTCCCGGCGAAGAAGTAATCATCGAGAATTGGCGCGCCGTTGTTCATCTTCGGCGCGCAATTCGGCCACCAGAGCCTGTAGATAACGCGAACGGCGTTCCCCGCCTGCCAACCGTCGGCAGCACTCCTCTTCGAGACTCACTTGGTTGGTCTCGGCTGATGCTTTCAACATCCGATACAGCTGCGTATCGATTTCCAGAATCACTCTGGCCATCTATCCCGCCTCCTTGCCACCACGAATCCTTGAAAAGCGCGCACCTTGCATACGCCCGTTGACGCGAAGCTGTCGTGCAGTGCCTGTAGGTTAGTAAATCAGAGCGATTGCTCTACGGTGTACGTTCGGACGAGCGGTGACTGATTACGTGAAGAGGCAATCAGCAGTTGCCAGAAAGGATTCTGCGGGGCAATGATCAAGTCAGCGCAAATCCGTGCAAAGATCTAGATTCAAAGTGTTCCCGATCACTTGTTCACGGCAGCAAAGGAGCTGCCGATCGTGTGTGTTTTTTGCAGCGCGGCCCTGACGCCGCACGTCAGGGCCACCCGCTCTGTGCAGAAGGAGACGTTGAATGCCTTACCAACCGAATGACCTGCTCAGTAGGCATTTTCAGGAACAACTCCCCGACCTCATCAGCAAGGTCGAAGAACAACTCAACCAGATTTCCCCCAACAGCCCGAACCTGCCGATTTACCGCGACATGATCCTGACCGTGCTGCGCATGGCCGAGGAAGATCACAACCGCTGGAACGCCAAGATCACCCTGCAGGCCCTGCGCGAGCTGGAGCAGGCGTTCCGGGTTCTCGAGAAGTTCAAGGGACGACGCAAAGTCACGGTGTTCGGTTCGGCACGCACGCCGGTCGAGCATCCGCTGTATGCCATGGCCCGGGAACTCGGCGCGGCTCTGACACGCTCGGACATGATGGTCATCACCGGTGCCGGTGGCGGGATAATGGCCGCCGCGCACGAAGGTGCCGGGCGCGACCACAGTCTCGGGTTCAACATCACTCTGCCCTTCGAGCAACATGCGAACCCTACAGTGGACGGCACTGGCAACTTGCTGCCGTTCCATTTCTTCTTCACCCGCAAACTGTTCTTCGTCAAGGAAGCCGATGCACTGGTGCTGTGCCCTGGCGGGTTCGGCACACTGGACGAGGCACTGGAAGTACTGACACTGATCCAGACCGGCAAAAGTCCATTGGTGCCCATGGTGCTGCTCGATGTGCCGGGCGGAACGTTCTGGCAAGGCGCACTGGATTTCATTCGCCAGCAGCTCGAAGAGAACCACTACATCCTGCCCACCGACCTGAAACTGATGCGCCTGGTCTACAGCGTCGATGAGGCGGTACAGCAGATCAATCAGTTCTACGGCAACTTCCACTCCAGCCGCTGGCTCAAGCGTCAGTTCGTGATTCGTATGAACCACAAGCTTAGCGATCAGGCCCTGGAACATATGCAAGAAGCTTTCGCTGATCTGTGCCTGAGTGACCAGTTCCATCAACACGCCTACAGCGGCGAGGAACACGACGAAGCGCAGTACAGCCATCTGGTGCGACTGGCCTTCGCGTTCAATGCCCGGAACCATGGCCGACTAAGGGAACTGGTGGACTACATCAACCTCCCGGAAAACTGGGCCCACAGCAAACCGCAGACCACCCAACGTGCACGTGAGCCATCGAAGGTAATCTGAAGGCAAAAAAAAACGGCCCGCTATTTTCATAGCGGGCCGTTTTTGTTCAACCGTTTTAATCGTCCATCCCTCTACCGCTGAACAAGCGGTTGATCATCTCCATCGAGAACCCCCGATAGGCGAGGAAGCGGCCCTGTTTGGCGCGCTCCTTGGCATCGATCGGTAAGTGTCCGGAGAACTTGCGTTGCCATGTCTCGCGAAGCTGCTCCTGCCAGTCGATACCGCTTTCACGCAGGGCGAGTTCGATATCGGCGCGTTGCAAACCTCGCTGGCCCAGCTCTTCGCGAATGCGCAAAGGGCCGTAGCCGGAACGGGCACGGTAGGAAACAAAGCTTTCAAGGTAACGGGCTTCGGAAAGCAGCCCCTCTTCCGTCAATCGGTCGAGGGCTGTTTCGATCATTTCCGCCTCGGCGCCGCGCTGACGCAGTTTACGCGTCAGCTCGACTCGACCGTGCTCGCGTCGAGCGAGCAGATCCATGGCGGTTCGCCGCACCGCGACGAGGGTATCGAGTACGGCGGTGGTCATCGCTGTTATCAGATATCAGCGTCGGCCAGATCGTCTTCGGTCTCTTTGACCGCAGAGGCCTTGGAGTCCGCAATCACGGCTGGCGACAGCAGTTTGTCACGCAGCTGCTTCTCGAGCTTGGCAGCGACTTCCGGGTTGTCTGCCAGGAACTTGGCCGAGTTGGCCTTGCCCTGACCGATCTTGGTGCCTTCGTAGGCATACCAGGCGCCGGACTTCTCGACGAAACCGTGCAGCACGCCCAGGTCGATCATCTCGCCGTTGAGGTAGATGCCCTTGCCGTAAAGAATCTGGAACTCGGCCTGACGGAACGGCGAAGCCACCTTGTTCTTCACAACCTTGACGCGGGTTTCGCTGCCGACCACTTCGTCGCCTTCCTTCACCGCACCGGTACGGCGGATGTCGAGACGAACCGAGGCGTAGAACTTCAGCGCGTTACCACCGGTGGTGGTTTCCGGGCTGCCGAACATCACACCGATCTTCATGCGGATCTGGTTGATGAAGATCACCAGGCAGTTGGCGTTCTTGATGTTACCGGTGATTTTACGCAGCGCCTGGGACATCAGACGGGCTTGCAGGCCCACGTGCATGTCACCCATTTCACCTTCGATTTCAGCCTTCGGTACCAGTGCCGCCACGGAGTCGACGATGATCACGTCAACCGCGTTGGAACGCACCAGCATGTCGGTGATTTCCAGAGCCTGTTCACCGGTGTCCGGCTGGGAAACCAGCAGGTCGTCGACGTTGACGCCCAGCTTGCCGGCGTACTCAGGGTCAAGGGCGTGTTCGGCGTCGACGAAGGCGCAGGTCGCGCCGGCTTTTTGAGCCTGAGCGATCACGGACAGCGTCAGTGTGGTTTTACCGGAAGATTCAGGACCGTAGATTTCAACAATACGGCCTTTTGGCAGACCGCCGATGCCGAGTGCGATGTCCAGACCCAGAGAGCCGGTGGAGATAGCCGGGATCGCCTGACGGTCCTGATCGCCCATACGCATCACGGCACCCTTGCCGAATTGACGTTCGATCTGACCCAGGGCCGCAGCCAAGGCTTTCTTCTTGTTGTCGTCCATTAAAGTCCTCACGTAATCAATAAGGCCTGACGGCCAACACCTGTATAAGTAGCCAGTATTATTCCACAGCGTTCGCGGATCGCCTACCCCTGATTTTCGATTTCTCGTGCCGCTAGTCGCAGCAGCCCCTCTAGCGCGGCCTTCACCGTTTGTCGGCGCACCTCGTCGCGGTTGCCCGAGAAGTGCTGAACCTCGCTGGAAACCGCATCGCCCACGCCCCAGGCCAGCCACACCGTGCCCACCGGTTTGTTCGGTGTGCCGCCGTCGGGCCCGGCCACGCCGCTGACCGCCACGGCAAACCGCGCCAGGCTGTGCTTCTGCGCGCCCCGCACCATCGATTCGACCACCTCGCGACTGACCGCCCCCACGGTGTCGAACAATTCCGCAGGCACATTCAGTTGTCGGGTTTTCTGCCGGTTGGAGTACGTCACATAACCGGCCTCGAACCATGCCGAGCTGCCGGGAATCCGCGTGATCGCTTCAGCAATCCCGCCACCGGTACACGACTCGGCCGTGGTGACGTGGGCGTTGAGCAACTGCAAACGTCGGCCAAGCTCGGCAGCCAGTTGAGTGATCTCTTTCACGGTGCGCTCCGGATCGGGTGGAATGACTACCACCGTACACGACCCGGTTGCGCTTTCAATACACAGACTCATTCAAAATGTTCGGGCGCCAGCGCTCTGACATAGGCCTGACAGGCTTGCAGAGCAATCAGTCCGCGGTCGCCGGTGTCGGTGATGGCGATAATTCGTTGAGCATGCGCCGGGTCAAGTCGGGCGCGTACGGCTGCATGATCCACGCCGCCGGGGCCGGTGGCGGCTGGCATCCCGCAGCCTGGGGCAGCATCGCCGGCGTCGATGAGGACTGACAGGCGCAGATCAGCAGTGGCAAGACGATCGCGCAGGCGATCCTGATCACGTTGGGCATCGCTCATGGCTCGGTAGTGGGTTTGTTCACTGGCTGTGAGCCGTTGCTCCAGCGCCAGACGCTTGTCCTGCTCGGCCTGCTGTGCGGTGGCGGCGGCCGAGGTCAGTTGATTGAGGGTGTCGGCGTGCTGCCGCGCCTGCTCGGCCAGTTGTCGTCCGTAGCGCCAGTCCTGAAACTGCCAGGCCAGCGCGGCGGCCGACGCAGCCAGCAACAAAACGCCGATCAGGCGCCAGGAGATGGACATAGCACCGCCCTCGCCCGCGCCCAGATATCGAGGCGATCCTGCAAACCGTTCAACCCGCCGTTGATTCGGCGGGTGATGCTGTTGAACTGATCGCGGTCGGCCAGATCGTTCAAGCCGTTCTGTTCCCAGAACCATGCTGCGGATTCGGCCGCCCATTGCGGTTGCTCCAGCAATTCCGGCAGAGACAGCAGACGTTCATCGCCGAACAGGCCGAGACTGCACTGGCGATAGTTGGTGCGCCCGGTGATCTGGATCAGCCCGCGACCACGGTACTTCTGTCCGTCGCCGTCGGCCTCCGGCGTGTTGCCCAGACGTAACGCCAGCGTGCCGGTGTCGTATTTGCTCAGATACTGGTTGTTGCCCAGTTCGCGCACGTACTGCAACTGCCCCGACTCGTGGCCGATTTGCGCGAGGAACGCAGCGATGCGTTTGGGCGTATTGATATGCCTGCGCATCATCGCGGTGTTGAGTGCAGAAACAAAAACGCCCGCTTGGCTGCGGGCGTTGGGCATGATGGTTTTAAGGTTGTCTTCTGTTATTTGCATAATGCTTGATCCTCCCTGGATATATCCCGATTGAAACACGGCTGACCGCCAATGCCCGCCAGCCATTTTTTGCCAGAGTTTTCACGCAAGTTTTTTCATCGCCGCTGCTGACTTAAAGTGCTGTCGCCAACCAACGTGGAGAAACCGGCCGATATTCGCTGAATGGGAAGAAAGTTCCTTGCGGCCACTCACGTAATGCACGCCGATAGGTTTGCAGTTCGGTGTATTGCTCGGTGGTAAGCGTTGTGCCGCCACCGTCCTCAAGCTCATCACGATCACGTGCGACCAAACCGTCGGTGGCAGCCAATTGTGCAGTGCGCCAGTGGCGTTCGATATCGGCCGCTTGATCAGCCGATGGAGGCTCTGGATCAACCAGAATTGGGAAGCCATTCGCAGGATCGACTCCGATCACTTTTGGCATAAGCGCCATTTGCTGCAGTAGCGAAATCCAATACGCCTGAGGAATTTCGATTACGTCCAGGGGAATATCCGTCGAGTTGATCCCCGGTACATAAACGCCAAGTGTACTGGCACTGAACAAAACGTTGTAAGCGTTCATTTAATAGCCCCTTGCGAAGTAATTAATAACCCAGTTTGCCGATACGCCATTAAGTGCATCTCGCATTTTCAAGCGGACGCTTTGTTTTTGCCCTGATCCGTTCATAACGATAACCATCGCTCCGCCAGTGCCGACGTGGGTGGCCACACAAGAGGAAAATGCGTTGGGGAACGAAATTGGAAAGGTCGCAAGAGCCTCACCATTGACATCTGTGACAACCGTTCCCCACTGATCAATATTGCCGCTGGCGTGCTTCTGATAGCCGGGATTACCACACGCCCCTGAGAACAACGCGGCATATTTCAGACTCGCCGTTCCTTGAACCGCCCAGATCCCGTACTCCCTGACAACAGTGGCACTCTCACCACTATTCATGACGATCGATGTCAGATAAGCACCTTGCGGACTAATCTTCGCACTGCCTGTGCAAGCAACCGTGACTGCGGCGTTACTACGGCAATGCAGCGTGAACGTAGCCCCATTCGGAACCGAATTGATATCAGGCAAATTCACCGTGTAAGCCAAGTCTCCGCCAAAACCGATCGCCCATCCCACATCTGCAATAGTTAGTTGCGTCGCAGCATTGACACTACGCGACCCCGCGTAGTTACCCAGCGCCCGCTGCACAAACTCAGGAGTAGCCACCGAACGGCTGACATCAAATTGCGCCGGGGTTTGAAATAGCTGCGTGCTACGCAGAGCGCCCAGCAACTGCGTGTTGGAAGTCTCGCTAGGGGTCATCCCGGCCGCCCGAACAACACCGAGAATCTCTTGTGTAACGCCGTTGCCCCAACTCGCCGGAATCAACGACCCCGGTTTGCCCACCAGCAGGTCCTCATCGACAAACTGGCCATTCACCAGTCCCGCGCTGGGAACATTCTTTGGAAAATCCATTATTCAACTCCTGATCTAAAAAACGTGTACTCCGACCTCAGCCAGCGGGCGCGGTCAGCCATTCGGGTGCCGGAGGCCGGCAAATCACGGCAGGGAATCCACTTGAATCCGGCCAATCGCGCAACGCCTGCCGGTACTCCAGCAACTCCAGATACTGCGCAGCCTTGAGCGTCGTCCCCCGCCCCAGTTCCTGCTCGTCACGATGCCGCGTCACCCACCATTCGGTGGCCGACAGACTGGACTGGCGCCAAAGCCGCGCTGCCGCCAGAGGCTCTTGCTCATCGGGGACTGATTCAGGGGTAATGACCGGACTGCTCGTTACAGGCAACGGCGCAATCTCCTGGCGCAGTTCGCCGATGGGCGCGCCGATTTCGATCTGCATACCCTCCGGCACCTGCACCATTGTCTCAACGAAAGCGGGGGCAAACAGTTGGGTGATCGCGTAGTCGCCGGTGTCGATCAGTTCGACCGCGACACCATTTTCCACTCGTGCATAACGAGCCATTATTCGTACTCCCAGATTTCACAGAAGGCGTTGCCGCCAGCGCCGCTGAGGACAGATGCCGAAGCATTGGTCGAGCAGGAACCGCTGCCGCCCGAACCTCGAACGCCGGCGATGCCGGTGCCGTTCACACCCACCAATGGACCACCGCCATCAAACGGGCTAGGACCGCCACCTCCGCAAAGCACTCCCCAATTGGCGTTGTACATCGCATACGTTCCGGGGATACCTCGCGCACCGCAGAGATTGCCCCCAGTCACTATTTGGCCTCCCGCGCCACCTTGCACAAAACCGGACATACCTGCTCCGGTCGGGACCGAAATCATCTGCCCGCCCATACCGCCGGAAACACTCATGTATGAGCCAAAAGATGCACCGCCCCCCGCTTGGCCGACCGCATTACGGGCGGCCCCCCCGGCTCCCAACGAAACAGGTATACCCGCGAGCATTTCCGGCGTGACGTCATACAGACTCTCACCGTAAGCGCCCGCCCCGCCGCCGCCGCCGATTCCTTGAAACGTCGCTGCGATGGGCACACAACCACCACCCGAACCACCCGCCCCCACCAATCGCACGCGAATCCGTTTGGCCCTCGGATTGGGCTTGTAAACCGTGATCCCGACCGTCTCGATCTGCCGAACTGCCAACAACCGCCCCACCGCATCGGTGATGCCGTAACCGGCCAATGTGGTCGGGGTGTTTTTCAGTTTGGTGAAGTCGACCAACGCGCCGATGGCCGTTGCCAACTGGTCGGTTCTGGCTTCGTCAGGCGTCAGCCCGGCAGCCTTGATCGCGTTGAGAATTTCCTGCGTGACGCTGTTGCCCCACGCGGCCGGGATCAATGATCCCGGTGAGCCGGCGATCGGGTTTTCATCGACAAAGCCGCCGTTGACCAGGCCAACGCCGGGAATACTTTTTGGATAATCCATTGCACTGCTTCCTGTGCTGAAATCAGTTGGCTACGGCTGCGCCGGGAGCGACCGGCCAGGTAATTTCGTCAGGGAAACCAGCCTGCTTTTCGATGCGGTTCAACTCGACGCTGTAGAGCTTCCATTCGATCAGCAGCAGTTGTTCGTCATGGCTGGCATCGCCAATATCTTCGGCGTATTGCAGCGGCGCGATGCGCAGGACGGCATCGCGTAACAATGTGTCGCGCTGGCCGAGACATTGCTGTCTGGCGCTCGCCAAACGAGCCTGCTCATCCAGCACCCAGGCGTTGTCGCGCCAGGTGTGGAACTCACCTGGCCATGGTTGCGCGGTCAGGGTGTCAGGCAACTCACCCAGCTCGGTCCATATCTGTTGGGCGCCGCCATCCTTGCGATAAACCATGCCACGGCGATCGATCACCTCACGCGGTACACCGTTGATCAGTGCCCAGCTACGACCGGTTTCCGGCTCAGGCAACTCGTACGCCAGCTCAACAGCATTACCGGGTAACTGGACGCCAATGCCCGGCGTGACAATGAACTCGACAGGCCCGGACAGAGCGCCCGAGCCATCAAATAGATAATTGAACATAAAGTGCCTCAGATGAGTTTGATGCGGCCGGGATAGGCGATGTTGCGCGGGCGGGATTTGAAGGCGTAGAGCAATGTTGCTGCGGTATCCCTCTGATAACTGGTATTCACCGGAAAAGTCGGACCACCGTTGATCAATCCCGTAACGTATTGCGGTTCTTCCCGGGTATCCGCGCCAAAACTGGTCAGGCTATCTGACCAGTACGCGCCCACAGCGCCTGCGCCATTGGCACCTTGCGCATAGGAATGCGTCGATCCAGTCTGAAAAGTGCCCATCGCACGCCCGGCATCCACACCACGACCCTCATCCAGAACCCGCAGAAATTCCCCTCGCCCTTCGGGGCCACGAAAGGTCGTCGCACCGTCACCCGTGGTCCATTTCCCCTCGGAGCCTACGCGTAAGGCTTCGGCTCCCAACATGCCTGACTGCTGGGCGTGATCCCACAGCCACGGCCATTCCGCGCGTTTCATCACGGTGCCATTCAATGCACCATATCCGCCGGGACTGAGCATCAGAGTCGTCTCGAAAAACGGTCGCCCCAACGGGGTATTGTCGAAACGGCCGACCGGCCACCAGCTCCCGGCCCCATCACTGCGCAGGTGCCACCAGTCACCGCCGCCCATCAATACGAAGAACGGATAACCGCTGGCCGACAGATGGGTGTGAAAACGAATCCCGTCAGTACCTGAGGCCTGGATGACCATGCGATTGCCGCTGTTGTCCACTCGCCGAACAATCACGTCGCGCACACCGAGGGCGGCGTTGGCCGGTGGCAGCAGCAAGGTCACTGGCCCCGGGCTGCCGTCGATCAGCACAAGGCCAAGCTCGGCCTCGGTCAGGGTTTTCGACGCGGCCAATCGGGTGATGACCGACCGCATCGGGCTCGCTCTGCCGATGATCGACTGAATCGCCTTGTACAACTGACCGGTATCAGCTTCAGAAGCCACCAACCCGCCGCCGTTAATCACACTCAGGATCTCCTGAGTCACGCTGTTGCCCCACACCGCCGGAATCAACGAACCCGGGGTTCCTGCCACCGGGTTTTCATCGACAAAGCGGCCATCGACCAGGCCGACGCTGGGGACGCTTTTTGGATAATCCATAGTTAACTTTCCTTTACCTGGAACACTGATGGGCGATGCCGACAATGCAGCATCCATTCACTCGGCAGTCATCCAGGCAGGCTTTTTCGGTCGAGAGCGTTTGGAGGGGAATTTCTTCGCCTGGGGCCACTTCCGTAGCGCCTGCAGGTAATTCAGCAGGGTCAGATATTCAGAGTCGGATAGCGTGGTGGCTTTCATCAATTCCACTTCGTCCCGATGGCGATCACGCAACCAGACCACGCGATCAAATTCCTTATCGCGCCATGCCTTTGCTTCGATCAGCGCTTGCTCGCCTGAAAGGGGCGTCGACTCGATCAGTATCGGCAGACCTTGCTCGTCATGGGACCGCTCGGTTCCGGCTGCAGGGTTAGCAATAACCGACTCGTAACGCTCGTCGTCAATTTCAACGGCATCGCCCGGGAGGCTCGTGTGATAGCCCGACAAATAAGTGTTGCCAGTGGTGCGGCTATAGAAACGTTTCATTTCAGTTCCCCACTCCCAGCACAGTGACAAAACCGGTGCCACCGGAATTACTCAAAACCTGCACCTGGCTAGAATCAAAATAGGTCACCAAGGGTGGAGTGGTGATATCAAAATAGGGTGCGTTTCCGCCGTGCGAATAACTCGCCCAAGTAGCGGCACACTGGGTCTTGAAAGCCACCGGCCAAGGTTGGGCAGCATAGGTTTTATCTGCAGCAATGGTGATCAGGACCCACTGGATCATGAAGCCCCCCAACCAACTCGGAAAGGCGATATAGCCGTTCGCGCCAATGCTGTAGGAAACACCAAACCGGAGCTTTTTCGGTGTGACGATGGCGGTGTCGTCAGTCCCCGCATTGACTTGGCTTTGGGTCGCGATCCGCGCCCAGCCCAAAACCGTTTCAGTGGCTTGAACCACTTTCTTTTCGATCGCTTGGAAAACGCGCTGCGGCGTCATCAGACGGCTGCTGCTGATACCTGCTTCGGCCTCATCCTTGCTCGCCAAAGAATCATTTTTGTTCTTCTCGACAATCGCCGAAATCGCCAATCTCAGTTGCGTGCTGTTACCCTCGTCAGGCACAAGTCCGGCGGCAGTGATCGTGTTGATGATTTCATCGGTAACGCTGTTGCCCCATCGCGCCGGAATCAGTGACCCCGGCGTCCCGGTCAGCGGGTTTTCATCGACAAACTTCCCATTCACCAAACCGGCACTGGGCACACTCTTCGGATAATCCATCCCGTCATTCCTCCCTAGTCATAATTGATGTGCACCTTGGTATGCGCCGGCGCACTGCGGTGGATCAGGCACTCCAGTGCCGAGCCCGGGTTGACGCCGAAGCGCTCGCCCCAGTAGCTCGCGCCGTAGCGCCGACCGAGCAGCAGGCGGCCGCCGGTGTTGAGCGTCCACATGAATTGCGCTTCCCAGGTGCCCCAGTGCGCCGCACCGAAACGCGCGCGGCCCATGCGCGGGGCTTCGTGCTCGGTGATGCTGGCGTTGGGGTAGCCCTGGCTTTTGGCGATGTCGAGGTAGTAACCGACGGCTTGGCTACCGACCGCGAGCAAGCGCCGGCGTACCGCGAGGCGGCGGTCGTCGAACAGCGGTGTGGCGCCCAGGCACGGGTCGGGCAGCTCCATCACCCGTTCCCAGTCCGGCACCAGTTCGCTGACGCCGGTCGGGTCCATCTCGTTGAGCAAATCGGCGGCGCGGGCATCGAGGCGGGCCAGTTCGACGGCGACGCCTTGCAGCACTTCCTCGAGCTCCGGGACGCGTTCCGGGTCCCACGCCGGGCCGCTGGGCAGCAACGCGCGCAGTTGCGCCTGATATTGCGCGGCGGTTCTTATGCCCCCCATACGCAACCTCCGAAGGTCAGCAGTTCGCTTTGCCCCGCAGGCACGTCAGCGGCCGGCGCGGTCAGCGTGTGATCGTACTCACCGCCGGCGCTGCTGATGGCTTCGCGGATATGGCTGATCAGCAACGGCACGCCCAGATCGGCCTCGCGGTTATGCAGGTCGCGCAACTGCGCTTCAACGGCGGCGCGCACGGCGGTGGTGTCCGGATTGACGCTCTTGAAGCGATACACCACCGGTACCTGAATCGGCCGCTGCACATGCACTTCTGCTGTCACCGGACGCAGCGGTTCGATGTACTCCTGAACCTCCGCCAGTTGCTCATCGTTGGGCACCGGTTGCGGGTCTTCGTCACGCATGATGAACACCGTCACCGTGCCCGGCCCGAGCAGGCCGCCACGACACCAGGCCCGTGTCACCCCCGGCACTTCCAGCGCCCAGGTCTCGTAGTCGCTGGCCGCACCGCCGTGGGGGATCACGCGATAGGAACGGATCACCCGCGAGCGCAGCGACTCCAGGCTTTCTCGCGCCACGCCGCCGCTGAGGCCGGGTGCAAGCACCACGAAGCTGTTGCCGACCACGCCGGCGATCGGTTGCACCGGGGTCAGTGCCAGGCCGGCGTCGGCATTGCCCAGGCTGCCGGCGTCGAGCGCGGCGATGGTGGTGCTGTTGCTGCCATTGGTGGTGGTGCGTGAAGCGGTGACTTTATAGGTACGGCCATCGCTCGCTTGCAGCAGCGTATCGACGTCGAGCACAGCGCCTGCGGTCGCGGTGAAGCTGACGCTGCCGGTCGCCACTTGCGCCGGTTTGCGTGGCTGGTTCAGGCGCAGCGCGGCGATGCGTTCCAGGGTCGACTCGTCGGCCTTGTCCGGCAGGATCTGCTCGGCAATCCAGTCGAGATAACCGTACAGACCATAAGCCGCGCCACCCAAGGTGCGGGCCAACACTTGCGCATCGGACTGGCGCAGCGAATCGCCGGCCAGGTCGCTTTGGGTGCGCTTGATCAGCACCGGCAGCGAAGGGGTTTCAAACGGCATAGATCACCTGCCAACTGTTATCGGGGTTGATGTCCAGACGTTCGCCATCGGCCAGGGTCAGAACCGTGCGCAGGTTCAGGCGCTGGGCGTCGAGGCGTTCGCTGATGATGTCGATGGCGCTGCAGTGGCCGTCATCGATCAGCCATTGCAGGGCTTCGCGGGCATAGAACTCGGCGTCCATCTGGGTCTGTCGGGTCAGCTTGACTCGACGCAACAGCCACAGCCGCGAGCCGATGCGGTCGTCGGCGACAGTGGGAAAACTGTCGCCCCACCAGCCGAAGCGCTCTTCGTCGTCGAGTGCATCGTCATCGGCGGCGCGGCGCCAGGTGAACAGGCTGATGAGCACGGCGCGGGTCAGTGCGGCGTGGAGGTTCTGGCTGATAAACATCATTTGCCTCCTGCCGGCGCACCGGTCTGGCCGCTGCCGGCCTGCACGCCGACGTGCACGTGTTTGATCTGGCTGATGCCGCCGGCGAGTTGATCGCCGGTGGAGACGATCTTGCCGGTCTGGTTGATCACCGGCGTGTCGAAGTTCACGGCGCTGCTGGCGCGGATGTTCAGGGTGGCGGTTTCGATTTCGATGATCCGCCCGCGCTTGAAGTGAATTTTGTCGCCCTCGTCGGTGTAGATCGCGACTTCGCCCGAGGCCAGCGCCTGCAGGCGATAGCGACGGTCGGCGACCACCAGGGCGATGGCGTGAGAACGGTCACCGCCGAGAAAAGTGACGATGCCTTCGGCGCCGGCCAGCGGGTTGCTGGTGAAACCGTAGGGTTCGAAGTGCTCCATGTCGTCGTTTACCTCGCCGGCGGTGAGGCGCATTTGCAGCGATTGCAGCTTGGATGCCGAATTGGCGAGCACGACAGTGCCGCGCGCCAGCAGGCGTGTCAGTAGGCTCATGAATTGTCCTCAGGGAGCAGACCCGACACGGACAACATGTGGGAGCGGGCTTGCTCGCGAAAGCGGTGGGTCAGTCAATGGGATGTTGGAGCTGCTGACGCTTTCGCGAGCAAGCCCGCTCCCACAGGGGTTCGGTGTCAGGCTCAGGTTTTTTTCGGAGGCATGGGATCAGGATCGAAGGTATGCGGCGGCGCCACTTGCAGCGTGGTCACCGAGCCCTGCGCCGACAACGAATACGTGACTTTGGAAATCAACATGTCGCCGTCGAAACCGAGCACCGGATCCGTGACCTTGACCAGCGTGTTGTGGCGCCACAGGTCGCCATTGGTCTGGCGCCAGCCCTGTACCTGATAGGTCGTGGTCTGGGCCCGGCCCATGCGGGTGGCGCTTTCCCATTGGGCGCGCTGCTGGGCCAGCTCGAACGTCAGTGCGGTACCCTCGTTGATGATCGTGGTGCGGCGGCGCTTGAAGCTGAGATCAGCCGCGCTGGATTGAACCTCGCTGACGGCCGCCCCGCTCTTCTTGTCCGAGCCTTTCTGCTGACCGATCACCCGGTATTCAGAAAACACCTGGCTCTGATCCATCGGCGCGTTCGCCGACAGAATGTTCTTGCCCAACTCCAGCGCGTCACTGGCCCGACCACCGCTGCCGGGCTTGGCCAGCACCAGCCGGCCCTGCTCGTCATCGGTGGAAAACACCCGAAACAGCGAGAGCAATCGGTCGATCGACTGGAACACTGTTTCGCCCGGCACGATGGTGTGTTTGGCGAGCCGCGCGGTCTCGGGAATTTCGTTGACCACGTACAGCGAGTACTCCGCCGCCAGAGCCTGGACGATGCTCAGCAGCGGTTGCTCCTGCCATTGATTCGGGCGGTTGGTGGCTGCGCAATCGACCAGATCCTGAGTCTTGGAGCTGCCCTCGATACTCAGGCTGATCTGGCGTCCGTCGTAACTGATCGGTGCCTTGAACACGTAGCCGGTGAGCACCAGATCCTGGCCGATTTTCACTTCGCAAGGGTCACCCGGTTTGATCCGTTGATCCACCGTCTGCCCCGGCCACTGCCAGGTGATGTCGAGTTTGAAGGTGCGGAACTGGCGCTCCAGATCAGCGGTGATTTCCACGCTTTTCCAGCCGCCGTATTCCATGTTGTTAACGGTCAGCGTGACATGGTTATCCATCTCGCTCATGGCTCACTCCCTGGACACTTTCACGTCGTTGGGTGAAAAGCCCGGATGGTTCATCGCGTTGCTCTGCGTCACTTGAGTCACCCGTGTGGCATCGGCAAATTGCTTGTAGGCCACAACCAGCGCCGGCAGGCTTTCCTGGAACGATTTGGTGACCTGTCGCACACCGGATGACGCCACGGCCTTGAGATGCGCCATCAGCGCTTCCTTCACATCGTTGATTGCCTGGTGATGCTTGGGATCGGCCTTATCCAGCATCGGGTCAATTGCCACCCCGACCGCCTTCTGCAGCGCTTTCATTTCGTCGGTCACCGGCACTTCCTGACGGGTCACCGGTTGATCCGCCTGATGCGCCACCGAAGCGGTCGACGTCAGTTTGACCGGAGGGGTCGCCACCGGCATCGACGCGACCCACTGCGCCACTTTCACCAGCATGGTGTCCTGCACCAGATCAGCCATGGCTTGCGCCGCCGCGTTGGTGTCCTTGCCGGTGGTGATCTTCGGCGCATCCAACTTGCGGATGGCTTCGAGTTGTTGGGACACGTCGGCAATCACGCCACGGTAGCCCTCCTTCGCGAACGCCTTCAGCTCCTTGATATCGCCGAGCAAGCCCTTGAACTCCGCCGCCACTTCCTTGGGCAATTCCTTCACGGCTTTGACCAGTTCAGTGATCTGCTTGTACTGCTCGATCAGCGGTTTGAGCTGCTCTTTGATCACCTCATAGACGCCGGTCAGGCTGTTACGCAGATTGGCGATGCCGATCCGCGCAGCCTTGATCAACGTCATCGCCTGTTCGAAGCGCGCCACTGCCGAACCCAGCAGCGTGTCGGCCTTGGCCAACAGGACTTTTTGCGTACTGACCGTGGCGGTCGGAAACGGCAGCGGCCGATCGGGATAGAACTTCAGGCTGAACGTCACCAACCCGCCGTCCTGGCGGGTGTGGGTCATGTCGCATTCACCGACCTTGACTTGCAGGCGCCCCAGCCACGGATGCACCAGTTCACCACTGCCCGCCTCCAAGGCCTTCAGCAGCTTGTCGCGCTGCTCCAGGCAATCGGCACCGATGATGAACGCCGTGATGTCGTGGGTCTTGGCCTGCTGGCCCAGATCCTCGAAATACGGCAGGTCGCGTTGCGGATATTCGTGCAACTGACCTTTGCGACCGACCGGGGTTTTCGCCTGGTCGATCCAGAACCCGACACCGCGAAACGATGCTGGCAACAAACGGTCACGCCAGTTCATTGGAACCTCCTGCCGACAGCGAGCGATAGCCGATGCGCGAAGACAGCGCCAGGCCCGGTTGATTGGTTTGTGGTTGATCGGTACGCAGCCCGGCTGGTGCATTTTCGAAGCGCACGGTCAGACCGCCTTCGAGTTGCGTGCGGTTATTGGCAGCGCTTTGCTGGATCAGGGCACTGGAGGATTGCGGCAGCGATCCGCCTTGCAGCGCTCCGTTTCCAGCAGTTGCGGTACTCGCGCCAAAGAATGCCGGCGCCAGCTCACCCTTGCCTTCGGCATTGGTCTGGCGCTGCGCCTGGGTCAGAGTTTCGACCTTGCCGGTGACCTTGGCGATCAACCCGGCGAAACCTCCGTCGAACAGCTCCTTGATCGGCGCGATGACGGTTTGCAGCTTTTGCCACAACTCGCCGAACCACCCGACAATCGGCCCCCAGCTCTCGATGATCTGGTCCAGAGGTTTCCATTCGAACAGGGTGTGCAGAAAGTCCACGACCGGCGCAGACGCTGCCAGCACAACATCCCACAGCGCCGAAAAGACTTCGCCGACCGGCTGCCAGTATTGAGCAATCTGCTCCAGCGGCGACCACTCGAACAGGCTGGTGAAAAAGCCTTTGACCCGCTGCACTGACGTTTGCAGTGCCGTCCAGATCGGTTCGAAGTACCCGACGACACTACCCCATGCGCTGGTGATCATTTCCATCGGGAAATAATCGAACAGTGCCCGCAATGTATCCCGGGTGCTTTGCACAGCCGATTGCAGCGTCGTCAACACCGGCTGGAAGTACGCAACAACACCGCCCCACGCGCTGGTGATCATCTGCATGGGTGAGAAATCGAACAACGACACCAGAAACTCTTTAGCCGGCTGCGCGACTTTTCGCAGGCCGCTGAACATCGGTTCGAAAAACCTGACAACACCGCCCCACGCACTGTTGATCATCTGCATCGGCGAGAAATTGAACAGGTTTCTGAGGAACGTCATCACCGGCACACTCAAGGCCTTGAGCAGTTCCCATATCGCCGAAAACAGTCCGGTCAGCGGCCCCCAGTTGTCGAGGATCATGCCGTACGGTGTCCAGGAGAAAACCGTTTTGAAAAAGTCGACTACCGGGCGGGTGACCGCTTTGACCTTGTCCCAGATCCCCGAGAAGAAGCCCGTGACGGGTTGCCAAAGCGCCGCCAGCGTATCGAGCGGTTGCCAGTCGAGCACCGAGCGCAAGATCGCCATGGTACTCGCCCCGGCGCTTTTCACGCTTTCCCACATGCCGGTGAAGAACGCGCTGATTGGTGTCCAGTTGGCATAGATCAAACCGGCCGCCACCGCGATGCCCATGGCGATCAGCATGATCGGATTGGTCTTGAGCACCATGCTCATGACATCGAACACTTGCGTGGCGCCGGTGACAGCGGTTTGCATCGCCGAGAAGGCAATTGCCCCCGCAGCCAGGCCTTCCACCAGTTTCGGGTTGTCGGCAAGCAGGCTGCCGAACTGAGTCAGCATTGGCTCAAGTCCGACGACCACCGCGCCCACCGCTGGCACCAGCGCGGCATTCACCGCCGTGGAAACCTTCTCCATCGACGCACTGAACACGTTCATGTTCTGCGCAGCGACTTTCGGTGCGGCAGGCAGATCCACGGTTTTCGCCGTCTCGCTGACTTCAGTCAATTTGCCCTGAAACGCCGCCGCCGACTTGATCCCGTCCACGAACGGCGTGATCACGCTGCCGCCCTTGAACAGACCACTGATATCGAGCTTGCCAAGTCCGGTCTGTTCGAGATTTTTCTTGAAGCTCTCGACCTTTACTCGCAGGGCGCCGAGTTTGGGCGACAGTTCATCGATGCCCGTGATCAGCACCGGTGTTTGCACTTTCTTTTCTTCGTCTGCCATCACTGCACCTGCTGCATCGCATTGATCCGTTGCGCGTGCTCCAGCGATTCGCGGAGCACATCCAGTGGCCTGGCCATCATCTGTTCGGGGTCAACCTTCCAGAACCAGGCCAGGTCATAGGCGACTGCGATCAGGTCGGTGATGGCTCCGACGCCGCACTCATGAAAAAACTCGCAACGGCCCAGCTCAGCGCGTTGAGGTCAGCCAGATCGAGCTGGTTGACCGACGACGGCGGGATGCCGGCGCACACGGCGATGTATTTGGCCGCCACGTCCATGTCGAGGCTGACTTCTTCGCTCTTGTCGATCTTGTACGGCAGCGCCTTGATCGCTCGCACTTCCTGCACCGTCGGGCGGCGCAGGACGAGTTCGGTCAGGGGCTCGCCGTGAGCTTCGATCGCAACCTGAAGCTTCACGGCGCCGCTCATTGCCAGGTCCCCTTGATGCCTTCGAATTTCAGTTCGATGGTGGCGTCATCCCCCTTGGAAACCGGTTCTTCGACCAGATAGGCACCGGCCAGCACGTAGACTTTGCCGTTGCTGAATTCGCAGGTGACGGTGATGTCGGTGCCTTCAATCAGCTTCTTCAGCGGGAAGTCGGCGGTGTGCAGCGCGGTCACTTTGAACGACGGCGCAACGTCGGTTTCCTTGTAGAAGCCCGGTACGACGGTTTCGCGTTTGACGGCCATCAGCGGGGCTTCGCAGCCGCCGTTGATAGTCAGTTGTGCACCGTCGACTTTGACGTAGCAGGTGCCTGCAATCACTTGACCCATGGTGTTACTCCCTTCAAATAAAAAAGCCCACCGAGGTGGGCTGAATGCTTACGGCCTAACGCGGCGATCAGGCCGCGTCGTCGTATTGCAGACGGAATTGGTTGAGCAGTGCGAACACGCGCAGACCGTTGATGTAATCCGGCGGGAACAGCACGTTCACGCGGCTCGGGTCCTGCACGTCGCGCTCGACGATCAGGTGCTCGGCGAACAGCTCGGCGTTCTCCACGTGGCCTTCCAGTTCCAGCTTGGCGTACTGCGCGATCAGCTCGCCGCGAATGGTCGCTGGCGTCACGATCGGCTGACCGGCGCCGAAACGGGTGCCATCGGAGGCCAGTTTGTGGCGCCCGTATTTGCTGGTGATCACGCTTTGCAGACGACGCACGATGAACGCCGACTGGTGCATGGTTTCGCTGTCCAGGTAGGAGTTGTCGGCCTGACCGTAAGCGTTCTTCTGGTAGGTGGTGATCGAACGCTGGATGCGCACGTAACCGCCTTCGTAGTACGCGGTGGCAATGCCGTAGTTGAGCAGCGACTGACGCTCAGTCAGGGTGAAACGCTCGCTGGCCGGTGCCGGATCAACGCCCGGCAGGCTGCCGCTTTGCGTCGGACGGCTGGCATCGGCGGAGATGAACACCGCGGTGCGCGCAGCCAGTGCGGCAGCTTGTACCCAGAACGGTTGCGGTACGCCCGGCTCCAGCGCCTGAATGGTCATGTGCTGGTCGTTGCGGCCCTGGCCTGCGGCGACCAGAGTGCCAACGGTGCCACGCTTGGCGCTGTAGACGTGACCGAACAGTTGCTTGGCCCACGACCAGCGACCGGTGCTGTCATCCATCACCGCTTGCCAGGTGTTGAGGGTCGACAGATCCGACCACGGCAGTGCGATGAACTCGAACGGCTCGTCGCCCAGTGCAGCCACGGCTGCGACCTGGTCAGGCACACCGGCACCACCGGTCATGGCGGTGATCGCGGTGGTCAGGCCGGCCGGGGTTTCTTCGCCGTTGCTCTTGCCCAGGCGATTGAACTGCAGGCTGATGTCGTTACCGCTGTCGCCGGTCCACTTGGCGCTCAGGGTCACTACACCTTCGGCAGCGGCAGCGCTCACCGGCAGATCGGCCGTGGCGTTGATTTTCTGTGCCAGTGCGGTGGCTGCCTGAGCAGCGGTGGCACCGTTGACCACGGTGGCCTGCACCCGCACACCAGCGACGTACAGGTTGAGCACGCCAGCCTGAGTCGCAGTGCCAGTCAGGGTCAGCACGCCTTTGGCGATCGCGCCTTCAGTGTTGTGCAGCGGCAGGCACCAGATCTCGCCGATCGGGTCGGCCTTGCGGAAGGTCTCGTACATCGAGGCGAGCATCGAGCCCTGACCACCGATGCTTTTTGCCAGCGCGACGCTGGAGACCAGCACCAGTTTGCCGACTTCGCTCGGGGCGATATTGTCGTTGACCTGAGCGACGATCAAACGGCGCATGGTCGATGTCGCGCTATTAGCGGCCGAGTTGTCCATTTCGGCATAGAACAGCGGTACACGAATGTCCGCGGGGATGTTGCTGAATCCGATCGCCATTATTTGGCTCCCTGTGCTTTGACTTTTACGGTTTTGATTGTGATATCGCCGTCGGCCAGACGTCGGCGCCACCAGGCGCTGTCCAGCACTTCACGGCCTTCGAGGGGCAGCAGATCGCCCGCCTCCGGGTCAGGCACGGCACGGCCAGCGGCCGGCAGTACGGTGATGCGATTGCTCATGGGGTTACGTCTCCAGAGAAAGTCAGTTCCACGCGCCCGTCAGGGCCCGGGTGTTTCAGATTGGGGTCGGCCGGGTCGATCGCATCGACCCGCACGGTGACCCCGGTAAAGGACGACAAACCGTCCAGTTCACGTTCGTGCCAACTCTCCGCAGGCTGACTCGGCAGATTGCGGCCGAGCTGGAACTCGGCAAAAAAGCGCAGCCGATAGAAGGCCCGGCTGCTGTTGATCGAGACCATCTCGCCGCCGTCGTAGACGATGGCGCTGTAGTCATTGCCCGGCTTGAATCCCACTAGCGCGCGCCACAGTTCGGCGCGCAGGTCGTGCAACAGATCCAGCGCTTTTGTAGCGTCGGTTGCGTCAAGCGCGAGGACGACTTCGAAGCGGTCACGAATCGGTTGGGTGGTGAGGTTTTGTGCGGTGCTGTTGCTGGCGAGATCCGCCAGGGGCAGCACGTGGGCCGAGGGTGTTGGCAGATCGGCATTGCCTTGCAGCAACGCCAGATCGATGCCCACCGCAATGTGATTGGCAAGGCTTGGGCATTGCCCACGCAGTTGCGTGAGGATCGGGGTGATCTTCATGGTTGTGTTCCAGAGTTGAATGAAAAGCGGTCTGCAGAACACTGCAAAACCTGTGGGAGCTGGCTTGCCAGCGATGGCGGTGGATCAACCGGCATCTCTTTTGAATGGGCTGGCCTCTTCGCGGGCAAGCCCGCTCCCACAGGGATCTTCATCGCAGTGACAAAGCGGGGAATCAGTCCTTGGCTTCGGCTTTCGGATCGAGGCACGCGGCATCGATCACGCAGCGATAGCTGTTCTCGCGATTGCCGCTGGCGGTGACTTTTTCGATCGACCAACGCCCACGCATGAAGTCCGGCCAGGTCTCATCGAGCAGCACCAGACCTTCGGCCGCCAGCAGTGGATTGCCGGGACAAGTGATTTTCACCTTGTACTTCTGGCGGAGCATCTTGCGCACTTCGCCCTCGCCGACGGCGATTGCATCGGCTTCAGTGGGTTGCTTCTGGCGGAGGGTCTTGAACGGCGCGATTCCTGTTTCAACCCAGCGCAACACACCTGCAGCGCCATCCCAAAAACAGGTCTTGCAACCCTTGGTCTGCTCGCGGGCAGACTCCTCCAGCGTGGCGCTGACGAACGCGTGATCGCCGGGACGGTTGTTGCTGGTCACCGACAATGTCACGTCCGCCAGCACCTGGCCCGACAACGATTTGGTCTGGCCGGGACGGGCCAGCACGTACACGTCGTTGTAGGGTTTGGTCACCGCGTTGTACTTTTTCGCCAGGCGCGTCAGAAAGCTCATGTCGGTTTCGTTGGACTGGTCGACGTGCTCAATCCTGATCATCGCCACCTCGGGCGCAACGCGCGGTGAAAAGCCATGGCTCGATACCAGATCGCGAAACAGCGAACCCAGTGTTGTCGGGCCATGACTGGCCGTGCGACGTTGCTTGAAGCCCGTCTCGTCATCCTTGCTGAACGGCGCCGCCGTGGCCACCAGCGTCAGGCGAAACGGGAACAGCGTCGGCGTCAGGCGCGTCACTTTGAACTGGCCCTTGTCGACCATTCCCGATTCCAGATAACCGACCTCAAGGCCGATTTTTCCACCCAGATTCGGCAGCCCTTCGAGGCCTTCAAGATCAATCGTCAAGGTCAATTGATCGGACTCGAAACCGGCAGCGTCGATGTGCTCCCAACTGATCAGGCGTTGATTGAGCAGATCCGCGTTTGCGCCGTAAATCTTAACGACCGGCGTAAAACCCAGTGTCATGCAACCTCCTTAATCCCAGGCCGTGAGTGGTTTGATCGTGGCCGGTTTCGAATCGAGCTCCGGCAACGTGACCCAAACGCCCGCGGGCAGGATCGGGCCGTGCTCGGCCAGGGTCGGGTTGAGTTTCCACAGAGCTTCTTCGGCGGCGTCATCACTGCGCCCGGTTTCGCGGTAGAGCAGCAGATTCACCGAATCACCGGCCATGCTTCGGACCTTACGCATTGTTGAACTCCGCTAGCTCGATGACCCAATCGACGACCATTGCCGTGCCGTCATCGATGATCTGGGTTTGCGTTTCCTGAACCGAATTGATCCGCCACAAACCCCAGTTGCGACCGATGCCATCGATCAATGGCAGTGGTATGCGCAATGCCTGCAAGGTGCGCAACTCATCGAGCCGGTCCATGGCTACGGCGTACATCGACTTGCCGGTGATGGTCAGGGTTTCCGGTTTTTGCCCGGTCTGACTGGATTTGGGTTTACTGGTCAGGATCTGTATTTCGGCCCAGCCACCGTCGGCCTTGCGCAGCAGCTGGTGGTACGCAAAGTTGCGCGACAGGCCGAAGATGAAACTGCCCAGTGCCATTTGTTGTTTCATCAGGCGACTCCATCGGTGAGGGCTGCGTCACGGCGGGTGGCGAGAGCGTTGGTGCCTGCAGCGGGTGTGAATGCGGTATCGAAATGGTTGCGCATGACCTGCGAAACCACATCGCCGATTTTTTCGGCATTGAGCGCATCACTGCCGCTGATCTGCACCAACGGCGAGTAGGTGTTATTGGTGAGTAGCGTCTGTGCGCTGGACAGATCCTTGGCCACTTGCGCGGGGGGCGCGAGTTTGTCCTCGGCAGGTTTCCCCCATTGTTCCCCCACATAGGAGCCGAGCATTCCGCCCAGAGTGCCGCCGATGAATGTGCCAATACCAGGTGCAATGAACGAGCCGATCGTGGCGCCAATCGCAGTTCCAGCCAACTCGCCGGCAGCACCTTTGACAGCTTGATCATCGCCGTCACGCCAGCCCTTCAAACCCGCGTAAGCGGCATGACCAATCGCCAGCGGCGCGCCCATCTTGAAGGCGGGCAATGATTTGACCAGCGGCGGTAGAAGCTTGGATTTGGCACCCTCGACCAGCGGCATGAGCTTGGCGGTCGCGCCGTTGAGCCAACTCGGGCGCATGCTTTTGGCCATCTCACCGACCATTTTCACGCGGGTTATCGCATCGTCAAACATCGGGGCGATTTTGGCCGTCATCGTGCTCAAACGTCCGCCTCGACCGGCGCCAGAGGAAGGAACACGAGACCGCGCGCTGGAAGATGCGCGTCGACCGGCGCGCTTTCTTTTAGGCCCCTCGCCGCCGTCGTCACCGCCATTGATCACATCGGCAATATCGGCGGGCAATCGCGCCGTCGCCAGACGCAACAGTTTCGAGTTGACCGCATCCAGCACCGAGGCGACCCCGGTCTTCAGTACACCACCGACGAACGGCATGGCGGCCACACCGGCAAGTGTGAGACCAGCCGCCAGAAACGGCAGTGCTTCAGCCGCTGAACTCAAGCCATTGACCACAGCCGTTAGCGACACTGCCAACGCGTCAGTCACGGGCGCGAGTGCATTTCCCACCGCTGTCGACAAGCGATTAAGACTCGCATCCAGCGCATTCCAGCGCCCTTGTGACGTATCGCCAAAGGCTTCGGCCGTTTTCGTCGCGGCACCGCCGCCGGAACCCAGCTCCGAGGTTGCATATTGGTGCTTGTCGGACACTCGCGTGAAGGCTGTCTTGACGTCGTCGGGCTTCTTCAACAACTCAAGAATGCTGGTACTGCTCTCGCCAAACAGCGTCTTCGCTGTGGCTGCACGTTCGGGTACGGATTGTTTAGCGAGCGCCGCGAGCACCGAATCAATGGCACCTGGCGCATCCGTGCGCATCTTCTCAGGTAACGAATCGGGGTCCAAGTGCAACCGGGTCATCGCCGAACGCTGTTCGGTTGACGCCGCGTTTCCTTTGCCGAAGACCGACGTAAAGCTCTTCAATGCCGCAGTGGCACCGTCCTTGTCGGCCCCGCTGTTCAACAGCGCAGTGGCAAACGCTGCCACCTGTTCCGGTGTCATTCCCGATGCAACAGCACTCTCGCCCGAGCGTTGTACGACCGCGCCGATATCGGCAGGCTTGGCATCCAGACCGCTGCTGCCCAGGTAACTGACCGCATCGGCCAGATCCTGTCCCTGGTATCGATCCAGCTTCAAGGAGGAACGCCAGACCGCGAGCATTTCCCCCGCGGCCTTGACGTCAATCCGGAAGGCTGTGGCATTGATCGCCGCGTCGCCGGAATACGCTCTTAGCTCTGTCGCTCGCTGATCACCCTTGGCGCCGTCGGCAATACCAGATCGCGCCCCGACCTGCTGGATTTGCAACAGATCCGCACCAGTCGCGCCACTGGCTGCAACTGATCGCTGAGTCGCGAGTTCGAGGGTTTGCTCTGAATGCGCTTGAAGCTGGTCTTTGTTGAGCCCAATCAACTGATTGAGCTCAACCAGCGCGGTCTCGTTAGCCATCGCCGATTGCAGCTTTTTCGGTGGCGGACGCTGCTCGATTTCCGCCTTGAGTTTTGACTTCGGCTCACTGTTGGCGGCTGGTGCTGCCGCGACGACCTTGAACAACGATTGCTGGCTGACCAGCAGCTCTCGCAGCTTGATCTGCTCCTGAGTCAGCAAGCGAATATCCACGCTTGCCAGGGACAATGTCAGGTTCAGATCCTGTAGTGATTTGCCGAGGTTGGTCGGCAGCGCGTCCGCCGTATTGCCACTCTCACCGGCGTATGCGAGCGCATATTTACTCTCTGCCATGCCGCTCTACTCCTGTTTCACGCCAAGGCGAGTGATCGCTATGTCGTAGCGGCGCAACGCCTTTTCGGCGTCCCATTCCAGAATCTCCGCTTCACTTACCGGGTAAATGAGCGGGACGATATCGAGGATTACTTCGATGTCGCGTTCCGAAAGTAGGCCGCCGGCTGGTTTAAAAAATCGTCGATGCGCACCTGCAACTGGGTCCAGTCCGGGACGCTCAAATGGGCCAGATCGGGGATCATCAGACCGGTGCAGTGGGCGGTGATGAACTCGGCGCGTTCCTTGGCCGTTTTCAATTTCTTCATCACTTTGGTGGCGCGCAGTGCGGGCATTTCCAGCGACAGCGAGGTCACGGTGCGACCGGTCACGGCGAGCGGTTGCAGCAGTTGCACTTCGTCAGGATCGTCGGACTTTTCCGCGTCCTCGACCTGCTCCAGAAAGTACGCCGTCGGACGGGTCGACATCTCGTGCACGTATTGGGCGATGCTCACGTAGTCCGGGCGTTTCAACTGGTCGAGTTCCTTGACCGACAGGCCGGTGGCGAGCAGCGCCAGTTCGAAGAACTGATCGTCTTCATCATCGCCGGCGCGTTCCAGCGCTTCTTTCTGTGCGGCGTAGAACAGCGGCTTGAGCTGGATCTGTTCGATCTGCGCGCCGTCGTCACCGCTGATCGGCGACAGCAGGTCATGCTTGGGTGGCATCCACGACATGTATGAATTCCTTGGTGATTCGTTTAGATCCACTGTGGGAGCGAGCTTGCTCGCGAAGGCGTCGGGTCAGTCAACATCAATGTTGAACAACAGACCGCTTTCGCGAGCAAGCTCGCTCCCACAGGGTTTTGTAATTGCCTGTAAGCCGGGGGTTACGGCATCAGCACCGCACGACGCGCATCACCGAGGATGTCGACGCCGTTGAGCACGAATTTCTGGGTGCGCACGTCGATGTCGATCACCGGCACGCCGTTTTCCAGGCGGTTGTAGGTGCGGCAGGACAGCTCCAGGTTGGTCTTGGGCTTCTCGCCCATTTTCACTGCGGTTTCTTCAAGGGATTTCAGCTTGCCGCCGACGGTGTGGTAGGTGAACCAGGTGTTGCCGTCCTGATCCTGACCGGCTTCACGCACGTTCAGCAGGATGTCGTCGCCCAGCTTCACGCCCAGTGCGAGCATGACTTCTGCGCCCATGCCTTGCAGGGTCAGCTTGGCGTTGAGCGCTTTACCGCCCTTGGCCATTTCTTCGACGATGAAGCGGCCGCCACGCATTTCTTCCACGTCGAATTCGATCTTCGGCGGAGTGAACTCTTCCACGGTCGCCGACAACGGCAAACCTTGCAGGGTGGCCGCGATGGCCTGTCTTACGCGGTTGGTAAACATTAGAGAACGTCCTCCAGGAACTGCTCGATGATTTCATCGCGGGCGTTGAGTTGATAAACCATGTGTTCGTTCGGCGCGTAGCGGCCATAGTCGATGACCACGTACCAGGTGCCGTTCTTGTACTTCTCGACGCTGTTGAGTTCCGGGTGCAGGTAGACGCTGCCGCCAGGAATAGTTTCGTCGGCGACCAGGGTCTGCAGCCAGTCGTTGATGCGCTTGACCTCTTGATCCATGAAGGATTTGGTCAGGTTCTTGGCCATGGCTTTCTGACCGGCCTTGACCAGCTTGCGGCTGATCGCATCTTCGAGGCCGACGTAGCTGATGAACTTGCCGGTGATCGAACGGTTACCCAGCAGCGAGAAGCCGCCGAGCACAGTGCGGGCGTAGTAGCTCACGCCGTAGCGGTTGAGCAGATCGCCTTCGGTGGAGGTGTCGAGGATGTTGTATTCAACGACCCGGGACACGTCTTCGGCATAAGTCACCTGGTTGCCCGGGCTCTCCCACTGCTTGACCTTGGCCAGTGCGGCAATCGCCAGGCTGGACGGCGCGAGGAAGACATTTTTCTTCGCCGCTTTCGAGTACACCGCCGGCATGTTGTGCACCACCAGGCAGCGGTCGAAACCGAGGTCGGCGCCGCCCAGTTCCTGGCTGTAAGCCACTTGATCAGCGACCGAAGCGTCTTTGCCGTCCAGTACCACACGGGCCTTGATACGCTTGCCGAACGAAGCGAACTCGCTGGCCACCGCTTTGGTGCCGGTGAAGCCCGGCGCGCCGATGATGGTCAGGTCTTCCGGAACACTGCCCAGTGCGGCCAGACCGAGCTTGCGGCCGGTGGTTGGATCAACACCGCCGATCACCGCGTTAACGGTGTCAGCCGGGGTCGCGCCCGCTTCAACGATCACCACATAGACCGGCACTTTCACCACTTTGAGGATCTGGTAAACCGCGTGGTACAGCGTGCCCTCTTCGGCGCCGGTCGGATCGAGCAGCGCGTGAGTGGTGAAGCTGTTGATGCGAAACGGTGCGTTGCGCGGAATCAGCGGATCGGCTTTCGGCGCGGTGCCGACCAGACCGATGACGTTGTCACCCAGGCCACCCATGGCCTCGGGGGATTCAGTGGCATTGACGGTAATGCCGTTGTGCTCGAAGTTCAAAACCTCAGCCATGGTTAGTCAGCCTTCTTGGCAGCGGCCTTTTTGGCCTGGGTGGTAGGTGTTTTCAGTTCAAGTCGACCGGCGCTGTGCAGCGCGTTGGCTTCGACGTCGAGCAGATCAAGGTCTTGACCGACGCTCGACCAGTGCCCACCGCCGGTGGGGAATGGGACGAGCACGGTGTAGGTTTGGCGGGTTGCCATTTTTCGTTTCTCCATAAACGGGAAAGCCCCTCTTGGGGAGGGGCTTGGCGGGTGTTGATTGGTTTTAAGCGGACAAGAAAACGCCTCGGGGTGCGGGGCGTTCAGGAAGGTCGGTCAGTGTTCGATTGGGAGCTGCTCACGGAATCAGGTTGACCAGAGTTGGAAACCGGATCGCCAATAGCCTGGAGCATCGTCGAGAAGGCGATGTAGCGTGGATCCTCATCATCCACTTCAACCACATCTGACCAGTACGTCGGATCCTGGGGACAGGAAAATACCGTCACAACTTTTTCGTCAAATATTTGTACAAACTTGCTCATATCGAATATCCGTTGCAGTACGCAGAGAATGTCGGCCCGCCTGTATTACTGCTCGTTATTACATAGGTTATTTGCGGCGTATCCATGGCCACGTCGTGGTAGTTGACCAACATCAACTGACCCGCATTGATCGAGTTGGTGAAGTTGCTTTGACCTATCCCATAGGCGCCAGTAGACAGGTTGATCGACATCGCACCACCTGTGGTGCTATGCATCCCCAACTCGCCAGAGAAAGACTTTGCGTTGGGCGGCACTACCCCTCCTATCGCCCACGGTGTATTGGCATAGTTCGCCGTTGTGGCAAACATTTGCAGCAATCGGATGTAGTGCCGGCGCCCGTTGACAATGACTGGCAGAAATTGCCCCGATGCATTGGTGGCCACCACTGCAACAAGCGCGGAGGCGATGTAGCCGGAAGGCATAGGTTTCTTGCAAAGCTCGGGCATAACACTTGAAGTAGCATTTACTGCATAGAGTGCAGCCTTGCGTACAACGGGATCGTGGATGACATAGAGCGCTACATAGCCACTGACAGGTGCCGTGCCTGTGTCCATACCGCCTTCGCCTGTTGCCTCAAGATTGATGTTCAAAGAAAGATTCGGCAGTACCCACTGCCGTCCACCCAGCGCGTCTTTGACGATTAATTCATCCGCGGTATAAGTAGCGGTCGCCGATTCTGCTTTCACGATCATCCGGCCGTTGCGAACGTCGCCCGCTATACCCCGGTTGCTGGCCATTACTTGCACATCCGTAGCCAACGCAGCGATATCGATGCTGCCTTGATTGATCGGCGCGTTCCAGGCTTTGATGCACCACATGACGGCGAGGTTTCGCGGGCGCACGGTTTTCCAGTACGAGCCTGTATTGAGGACAGTGACACCAGTGGACGTGTAGTAGATGTCGCCTTTGAAATCAGGTGCCGGATCGGCATCAATCGCGTCGGAGTTTCCAATGCCTTGAACGGCTGGCGCCTCGACGTTGTCACCCTGGATCTTCGTACCGGCCTGGTAACTGCCTACGTTTCGCCCGGCGTCGACTCCACGCCCATGATCCCAGCCGCGCAAAAATTCACCACGTGATTCCGGCAAGCGGAAATTACCTACTCCCTCATTGCCCTTGTTGTAAGTTGTACCGAGAAAAGCCGCCAGATCCGGATAAGTCGCAATGCTCTGCACGCTACCATCCAGCTCCAGATAACCCGGCGCAACGATCCCGGTCGGGAATGCCAGAACCGCCCCCACCGGAACAGCGGATTTGAGCCGTTCGACTTCCTTGGCCAGCGCGGCGACATCGATGGTTCCCTGATTGACCGGGGCGTTCCAGGCTTTGATGCACCACATGACGGCGATGTTGCGTGGGCGTGTTTCGCCGGTACCCAGCGAAATGGCTGGACCGGTCTTCAGCCAGCTGTCCTCACCGGAAGGGTAGTAAGTTGTATTGGTGCTTACGGAGTTTGTTCCAGCAATACCGATAGCTTCCGCTCCGTACGGCCAACTTCCCGCACCGGCACCCATGCCACGTGCACTCTGAATCGACGCAACTGCCGCCGTATCATTCACACCCGTTACATGTGAGTGCCCCTCTGCCTGCATGGACTGCAGACTACCTAGACCGCGCCCCGAATCCACCCCACGCCCATGATCCCATCCGCGCAAGAACTCACCACGCGCCTCAGGCAACCGGAAGTTCCCAACACCCTCATCACCCCTGTTGAACTTGCCGCCCAGATAAGCGCTCAAGTCCGGGTAAGTCGCACTGCTCTTGACGCTGTTATCCAGCTCCAGAAAACCAGGCGGCGGTGCATCAACCGGGAACGCCACAATCGAGCCCACCGGCAACGCCGACGCCTTGGCAATCAACGCTTCAACTTCAGCCTTGGTGTACGAATCCTTGATACCAAATCCGGCCAGCGTCTCGGGGTTCGCTCCCGCCGTCGCCCGGCCATATTCATCAACCGTCAGACTCTTGTAAGTCCCGGCAGCAATCCCGGTTCGCCCGGCCAGCATCTTGAACGCCAACGCGGTAGTGCCGAGGGTGATCGGCGCATTGGTGGTCAGGTGCCACAGCGAATCGCCGTTGGCCGTGCCCTCCTCGACCATCACCGTCAGGCCCGGCGTGACCTTTGCACTGGTATTGGCATCCGTCGCCCGCACCCAGTCGCCATTGGCGACAATCCACAGGCCGTTGTCCTTGGCCAGGGTCTGGTTCGCCAGCAGCACGCGGTCACCGGCAATCACGGCCACGCCGTCGATCTGTTGCGCACCGTTCAACACGATGTTGGTGGAGGCCGCGACGCGCACCGATTGCTTGCCATCGAGTTTGCCGAGTTCTTCGGCGAGGTAACTCATGACCCACGCACGGGTAGCCTTGACCACGGTGTCATCGATCAGCAACGTTACCAGCGATGCATTGCTGGTTTCGAAAATCGAGCGAATGTAGAACTCTTTGCCCGAGCCCGAAGTCGCCAGCACCGGTTTGAACGACTCCGGATATTTGACGATGGCGTAGAGAATCCCGGTGTCGGTCCACAGCCCGGCTTCACGCACATACCAACCGCCAACGTCCGGCGGAATGGTCACTTCGGCAAGCAACCAGCTCGGGTTCTTCTCGTCCTGGAACAGGGCGTTGAGCGGCCCGCGCCAGACTTCGCGTTTTAGCGCGGTGGCGGTCGCGGCCGGGTTGTAGACCGAGCCGCCGCCGTCGCCGACAGAAATCTGCGTCAGCTTGATCGGTGTCCCCGCGGCCTTGCACGCCGTTTCGTAGGCAATCCCTGCGTTGGTGAGCAGGGTGTAATAGTCAGCCATTCAGGCCCCCTGAGGATAAATAGTGGATGTTTCGACGGTGTACATCGCGGCGGCCATGAACGCCTCGCCAGAGGTTTCAAGCCCTTCGATGAACACCGGATAAACCGTCGTCAGCTCACCGCAGAAAGTCGCGGCGGCGATGGAGTGGCTGCCGAATGCGCTCAAGCCAACCGTCACCGAAAGAATGTCTCGCTCGCTCTTGGCATCGGCCAGGCGTCGGTCGAGACGGGCATCGATTTCTGCGCTGTAGGGCTGGTCGCTGAAGGCGCGCACGCTGAAGCTGTAAGGCACGCCGGGCGGCGTCTGTTCGTACCAGGCGCGGACTTCAGGGCGCAGTTGCAAACCCTTGGCTGCGTTTTCCAGCGCCTTGCGAGTGCCGGCCTGCCGCGCGGTGGGCCAGGCCAGTTCGACGGTCAAGCGCTTTTCCGCTTCCGGTGCGCTGGTGCTCCATTCGGCGACACCGCGATCCGCTGCCAGATACGGCAGGAATGCGAGCGGCGTTTTGCTCGGGTTCATCAGTTCGGGGAACGGCGGCGCGATGCGATCAAGCAGCGCACCGAAGCCCAGATCCAGTCCACGTTCGAGTGCCGAGCTGTTGGCCGGCAGCAACGTCGGGCTATGCGTTGGCTCACTCATAGCGTCAGCACCTCGACCTCGACCGCCGTGCAGTACGGCGCCTGAAACGCCGTGGTGACGATCGGCGCCAGCGGTTCAAGAATCTGCAGTTGCACGGCGCCAGCGCTGTGCAGCGTGTAGTCGATCCAGCTCGGGTCGACCCGCCCTTCGAGGCGATGGCAACTGTCGGCGTAGGCCTGCAATTGCTGCTGTGCGGCAACTTTGGTCAGGCCAGAGTCGGGGCCGGAATTGATCTTGGCCAACACACGAATCTTGTAGCGTTGAATGTCGGCAGGCTTGACCGTGACCAGATCGGTTTCCGGTCGCACATCAGGACGGGCGAAGTGCTGACGCACGCCATCGAGCAATGCGGCGGATGGCGTGCCATCACCGTCTCGCGACAACACCGTGACCTGCACCTCGCCCGGCGCCGTGCGGCGACCGTTGCCGTCCTTGATCTGTGCAGCGAGGCCATCAGGGTTGAAGGTGTAGGTGACATTCACCACACCGGCATCGGTGGATTCGACCTTCACCTTCGGCCGCTCACCGAGGGTGAACACTTCGCGGCGATACTGCATTCGCGAGCCCGCTGCCGGGGCATGCGGTGCCAGGTAATAGCGCAGCCGGGCGTCGTCGTCGCTTTCGTAAATCGCGGGTACCGGCGGGAAGGCTGCAGGATCGCCCGGATCGAGCAACTGCCGCTCCAGGCCCATGTCCGCCAGCCGTGCATCGAGGTTGCTGCCGGTCGCCCACCACGCCAGCATCTGCTTGATGCGGGCGTTGTATTTGCGTTCATGAGTTTGCAGGCGTACGCAGAAGGCTTCCAGCGCGAGGGTCAGCAGCTCGCTTTCGTTGTCGAGGCTGGTCTTGAGTTTCGCGGCGCTGTCCGGTGCTCGGGCACCGACGTATTCGACGACGAAGGTCTTGAACTCGGCGAGCAGGTCTTCGAAGGCGTCGACGGTGATCAGCGCCGGTTCGGCCAACTGATTCTGGCCGGGGATCAACATGCTCATGTCACTACCTCGAAGGTCTGTTGACGGTTTTTCCAGGTGCCGGCGAAACGCAGCAGCAGACCGGCGCCCTGACGGCTGGCGACGATCACGCTCGGCTGAAAATCGCTGATCCCGTTCTGCGCGTTGTAGAACGCCTGAGCCGCGTGGCTCTGCGCCAGAAGCAGAACGTCGTCACCGAGGTTCTGCCCCAGCAGCGTAGGGATCAGCGAGCCATAAAGGGGCCTTTTTTGCCGGGTGCCCAGCGGCGTGGTCAGGGCTCGTGTCGCGCGCTGCACAAACTGCAGCCAGTCGTCGACCGTGGCCCCGGAGTCTCTATCGATTCCGATCATGGGAAGCTCTTGATTCAGGGGCTGATGACGCGGCCATGGTGATCCACCAACGGGCCGCTGAAGTGCACGCCCGAGGCGTCGATGCTCAGGCCGACGGCGCCCAGTTGCAGGCTGATCAGCTGTGGCGTCATCGTCAGTTGCGCCGGGCCGATGCTCAGTGCAAGCGATTCGCGAGAACCACTGAATGCGGCCGGGCCGTTCTGCCAGTGCAAAGTGTGCGTGGCGTCGTCGTAGCCGCTTTCGCTGCCGTCGACATGCACCCGGCGCGTCAGCGTCGGTACCGTCGCCGTCGGCGGAAAGCGGTCACTGTTGAGGCCGAACAACGCCACGCTTTGCGCGCCGCTTTCACCGCTGCCGTAGTTGAACAGCAGGCACTGCTCGCCTACGCTCGGAATCCGCGATTCGCTCTGCGCTCCGGCGCTCGGGTTGAAGAACTTGATGGCTGGCGTCAGCAGTCCACCGTGGCTGACCTGACAAGTGTTGCTCGCAGCATCGACGGTCTGGCAAATGCCGATGCGACAAAAACTCTCGGCGCGTCGGTGCAGGTCGTCGATTTCCGCTTCCATCTCGGCCAGCCGCTCGATGATCGGCCCCAGTTGCATGCGCAGTAATGCGTCGAACATCAGTCAGGCCTCCAGCGCGGTGTATTGGTCGGGGTCATCGATGTTGCTGACTTCCCAGGTACGGGCGAATTTCGGCGTACCGAGCGGGTCGTCGAGCAAGGTCGGGCCGAGATAGAGGATCTGGGTGAAGGTCAGCGTCCACGCCTTGAATTGCTGGTCGGCGCGTGTGAGTACTGACGGCAGACCATCAAGGTTCATCGGCAGATCACATTGAGCACCGGGCAGTCCCCAACGGTTGTCGGTGATCAGGTTTTTCAGCACCGCGATCAGATCGCAGGCGGCAAAGGCACTGGCGGAAACTGCCGGAATGACTTGCAGCGATACCGTCATGACGTGGGCGATACGTCCATCTGCGCCGCGTGCGCCCGGTGCATTACGGTCGAAGTCGATCAACGCCCAGGCCTGAGCGCCGGGTGCCGTGAAGTCGTCGTGATTGCCAACTTGCAGATTAAGGCCGGCGCTGTTGCGCAGGGTTGTCGCCATCGCCGTGAACAGCTGCGAAGGCTGCTGGATCGGTACGGGCATGCATTGACCTCCTTTTCAAATGTCCACGCGCAGCCCCGCCGCAGCAGTTGCAGCGAGGCAGGAAAGTGTTGAGTTACTGTGGATCGCGCGGCGGGGGAACTTCGCAGACGCCAATGCGCTTGGCCGCCCAGCGTTCATACAGACCGATGGCCACGTCGGCACCGGCCATGGCGGTCAGGCAACCGAAGGCACCAGCGGCCCAGATGGATAGTCCGGCGGCGTACAGCAGCATGATCGCCGAGACGCCGCAGATCATGCAGGCGCCGGAGCGCAGGGCCAGACGCCGCAGCAATGACCAGCCACGGGCGCCCTCCTTGTCGGCGCGCCACATTTCGCCGGACACCCCGCCCACTACAGCGAGGAGGATGACCAGCCAGATCGGCATGTCCGCCAACGCTTGTTGCTCGTTTGTCATGTCACGCCTCCGGCAGTGTTGGATGAATGGTGTGTGTTGGGTTCAATCGCTTTCTCTTGAGGTAGGCATTCCAAAAAGCCCGGCACAGGGCCGGGCTTTTGAGCAATGCAGACCAATAAAATCACACAGCCGATTCAAACCAGCGGAAAAGGTACTGTCGGCCAAATGATGGTGTACGGGTAACCTGGCTGATTCTTGAAATCGCACACCGCGACGACGTATTGCTTATAAGCCAATAGCGCCGCTTCTTCCTCTGGCGTTGCAATGCCCAAATCCTTCTTGTAATCCACCGGGTTGATGCTCAGCCAGCCTCTGGCATCCGACAACCGTTGAATCGCAAGAACTTTGACTTCAGCGGCCACCTCCTCATAGGTGGGTGCATGCAACTCCCATTGATTGTTGACAAATCTAGCGTTCCATCCGACCACAACTTCGGTATTTCCAGTGGCATCCACCCATTGCCCCCACACGCCATCGGGAGGACTGGTCGGCATCCCCTCATCAGTGTCGAGCACCCGATAAACTTTGAAAGTGCTCAATGAAATAAAGACGTATCGGTTCATGTGTTTCTCCTTGGTTTAAGGTTTCCAACACCCACTGCTCGGTATTTCGATCTCGCGTTCACCGCGCCTGAACGCTGTGAACGCGCCAAGCGCTGTTTATGGAACTTGAGGCCAGGTAACAGTCAGCGGGTAGTCCGGCTGTTTGTTGACGTTGCTCATCGCGATGAAGAACTGCTTGTATTCCAGCAGTGCGGCTTCCTCTGCCGGCGTGGCCAGCCCCAGCTCAACCTTCTGCACCAGCGCCGACGACGCCAGGGTGGTGTTGACTTTGTCGAAACGAATAGCTCTTTCGTTACGCATTTGAACGGCCAACGAGGACGGTTGCCCCCACATATCGCTGTCGGTAAATGTCCAGACGCCGTCGGTGTTCACCGCGTTCCAGGAGTAGTCGATTTTGGGCAATGCGCTGACATCCACCCAGACTTGGTTCGCCGGAAACTCTTCGGTGATCGGGTTAGCGGTTTCAAAAATGTTGTCGACTTTGCCTGCGACAACACGTGCGTACTTCTTCATGCTCATCATCCTTATTGATTGCCGGCATTCCGGCTTTTCGTTTCTGCCCGGGTAGGCATTCCAAAAAGCCCGGCAATGGTTGCCGGGCTTTTCAGTAATGCGCTCCTTCGCCTTCCTTCAAATCCTGTGTTCGAGAAGGAAGCTGACTTTTCGGCGCTACTGGCGCGGTACGAGTCCATTCAAATTGTTTTTCCGACCGCGGTCCCTGCCCGCCGGATAACTGCTTCTGGTGCTTTACGCTGCACACCCGGGTCAGTTGCCAACCCTCTGAACCGTTGAGGCCGGTTCATCGCTGCCTGTTCTTGTGGAACTAAAGAGCTGTTGTTGCCAGCCGCTTTGTCGAGCGGCTTGGTGGCAAGGATATGCATGGATGCATATACAGTCAATGCATAAATGCATTTATTTATGCGCAAGAAATGCACCGACGCATGAATGCCGCATAAATCAAGGCTTTGGGGGTTTTACTCGGGCGAAAAAAAACCCGCCAAGGGGCGGGTTTTCAGTGAAGGGGGAAGTCTATCGAGCGTACATGCCCCACCAGAAGACGTGACCGAGGATGACGATCTGCTCTTCCTGCATGTCCTGGAAGCTGTAGTCCTCGTCCGGATGCTCATCACGATTGAAGCTGCGCAGACGGATGCCGGTCGGCAGGCGATAGAGCTGCTTCACACGCAACTGACCGTTGTGATTGATCGCGTACAGGTCGCCATCGATGATGTCGCCGATCCCGCACTTGCCGGCGTTCACCCCGACCGTGGCGCCATCACGCAGCACTGGCATCATGCTGTTACCGCGCACCGTCACGCATTTGGCCTGGTCGAACTGCACACCGTTGTGGCGCAGGCTGCGCTTGCCGAAGCGCAGGCTAGAGCGTTCGCTCTCTTCGATGACGAATCTTCCTGATCCAGCAGCCAATTCAACCTCGCGAAGAAAGGGCACCGACACCTCGTCGTCATCGACAGGGGTATCGTCGTCCCACAGGCTTATGTCCTTGAGTTCCGCATGCACGTCATCGCGCGCGCCGCCCATCGCTGGTGCGACGTCTGCGCGACCACGCAATTGATCAGTGCTCACATTGAAGTATTCGGCGATCTTCGAAATGTGTTTATCCGAAGGATCGACGATCTTCCCGCTGAGAATCCGCGAGAGCGTTGATTGAGGCACGCCGGTGCGACGGTGGAGCTCCGTAGGGGAGATCCCGTGCTGGTCGAGCAGTGCTCTTAAGACGGAGGATACGTTGCGTTTTTGCATAACGCGCATAGTGCTTGAAGTTTTTTCCGAAGACAAATGCTGATTTGCATAAATCGTGCATATATCACAATTAAACGCAGAAAGTGCCAGCGGACTGTCATGCCTGCGTCAAGCAGACCGCCCATGGTAACCTTGCGCCCATCGCGGAAAAGCCCGGCGGTTGCCCTTGCTTTTGCCCTACATCATTTAACGAGTTACCTGACAATCCGATGAATAAAGCCGTCTCCGACCTGTCCTCCCACACCCCGATGATGCAGCAGTACTGGCGCCTGAAGAACCAGCACCCGGACCAGCTGATGTTCTATCGCATGGGCGACTTCTACGAGATCTTCTATGAAGACGCGAAGAAGGCTGCCAAGTTGCTCGACATCACCCTGACCGCGCGCGGTCAGTCGGCGGGACAGGCGATTCCGATGTGCGGAATTCCTTACCACGCGGCGGAAGGTTATCTGGCGAAACTGGTCAAGCTCGGCGAGTCGGTAGTGATCTGCGAGCAGGTCGGCGATCCGGCCACCAGTAAAGGTCCGGTAGAACGTCAGGTGGTGCGGATCATTACCCCGGGCACGGTCAGTGACGAGGCGCTACTCGATGAGCGCCGCGACAATCTGATTGCGGCGGTACTGGGCGACGAGCGTCTGTTCGGTCTGGCTGTGCTGGACATCACCAGTGGCAACTTCACCGTGCTCGAGATCAAGGGCTGGGAGAACCTGCTGGCGGAACTGGAGCGGGTCAACCCGGTGGAACTGCTGATCCCGGACGACTGGCCGAAAGACCTGCCGGCGGAAAAACGCCGTGGCGTGCGTCGTCGTGCACCGTGGGATTTCGAGCGTGACTCGGCGCTGAAAAGTCTCTGCCAGCAGTTTTCCACGCAAGACCTGAAAGGCTTCGGCTGCGAAACCCTGACCCTGGCCATCGGCGCCGCCGGTTGCCTGCTGGCCTACGCCAAGGAAACCCAGCGCACCGCCCTGCCCCATCTGCGCAGCCTGCGTCATGAGCGCCTGGATGACACTGTGGTGCTCGACGGCGCCAGTCGCCGCAACCTGGAACTCGATACCAACCTGGCCGGCGGTCGCGACAACACCCTGCAGTCGGTGGTCGATCGCTGCCAGACCGCGATGGGCAGCCGCCTGCTGACTCGTTGGCTGAACCGTCCGCTGCGTGATCTGACCGTGCTGCTGGCGCGGCAGACCTCGATCACTTGCCTGCTCGATGGCTACCGCTTCGAAAAACTCCAGCCACAGCTGAAGGAAATCGGCGACATCGAGCGGATTCTGGCGCGGATCGGCCTGCGCAATGCGCGCCCTCGCGACCTTGCGCGACTGCGTGATGCTCTCGGCGCCCTGCCACAACTGCAAGTGGCGATGACCGACCTGGAAGCGCCGCACCTGCAACGCCTGGCAACCACCACCAGCACCTACCCGGAACTGGCAGCGCTGCTGGAAAAAGCCATTATCGACAACCCGCCAGCGGTGATCCGCGACGGCGGCGTGCTGAAAACCGGTTACGACAGCGAACTCGATGAGCTGCAATCGCTGAGCGAGAACGCCGGCCAGTTCCTGATCGATCTCGAAGCCCGGGAAAAGGCGCGCACTGGCCTGGCCAACCTGAAAGTCGGCTACAACCGCATTCACGGCTACTTCATCGAGCTGCCGAGCAAGCAGGCGGAATCCGCTCCGGCCGATTATATCCGTCGCCAGACGCTCAAGGGCGCCGAGCGCTTCATCACGCCGGAGCTGAAAGAGTTCGAAGACAAGGCGCTGTCGGCCAAGAGCCGTGCCCTCGCCCGCGAGAAAATGCTCTACGAAGCGCTGCTAGAAGACCTGATCAGCCAGTTGCCACCACTGCAGGACACCGCCGGCGCACTGGCCGAACTGGATGTGCTGAGCAACCTCGCCGAACGTGCGCTGAACCTTGACCTGAACTGCCCGCGCTTCGTCAGCGAGCCGTGCATGCGCATTACCCAGGGTCGTCACCCGGTGGTCGAGCAAGTGCTGACCACGCCGTTCGTGGCCAACGACCTGAGCCTGGATGACAACACCCGGATGCTGGTGATCACCGGTCCGAACATGGGCGGTAAATCCACCTACATGCGCCAGACCGCGTTGATCGTGCTGCTGGCGCATATCGGCAGCTTCGTGCCGGCGGCCAGTTGCGAGTTGTCGCTGGTGGACCGGATCTTCACCCGGATCGGCTCCAGCGATGACCTGGCCGGTGGCCGTTCGACCTTTATGGTCGAGATGAGCGAAACCGCCAACATCCTGCACAACGCTACCGAACGCAGCCTGGTGCTGATGGACGAAGTTGGGCGCGGCACCAGCACCTTCGACGGCCTGTCGCTGGCATGGGCGGCCGCCGAGCGTCTGGCGCATCTGCGTGCCTATACTCTATTTGCTACGCATTATTTCGAGCTCACCGTGTTGCCGGAAGCCGAACCTTTGGTGGCCAACGTGCATCTGAACGCCACCGAGCACAACGAGCGCATCGTGTTCCTGCACCATGTGTTGCCGGGGCCTGCCAGCCAGAGCTACGGCCTGGCGGTAGCGCAACTGGCCGGCGTGCCGAGTGAAGTGATCGTGCGCGCCCGCGAGCACTTGAGCCGACTGGAAGACACCGCATTGCCGCATGAAGCGCCCAAGCCTGCCATCAAAGGCAAACCGGCCGCTCCGCAGCAAAGCGATATGTTTGCCAGCCTGCCGCACCCAGTGCTCGATGAGCTGGCAAAAGTGGATCTCGATGACCTGACCCCGCGTCGAGCGCTCGAATTGTTATATGCACTCAAGAACCGGATCTAAGCACTAAAGAACCGGATATAACGCAAACGGCTTCAAGCTGTTAGAATCTCGCGCGGTTTGGGATGCTGCTGGCTAATAGCCTGGCTGGCAGACATCGCTCCCGAACCTGGCGACCCCAACCGTGAAGGGGCAACGCTGCCGCCGCCTGAGGAGAAAATTAGAAATGACCTTCGTCGTCACCGACAACTGCATCAAGTGCAAGTACACCGACTGCGTAGAAGTCTGTCCGGTGGACTGCTTTTACGAAGGCCCGAACTTCCTGGTGATTCACCCGGATGAGTGCATCGACTGCGCCCTGTGCGAACCGGAATGCCCGGCCGTCGCGATTTTCTCCGAGGACGAAGTTCCGGAGGATATGCAGGAGTTCATTCAACTGAACGTTGAATTGGCCGAAATCTGGCCGAACATCACCGAGAAGAAAGAATCGCTGCCGGATGCCGAAGAGTGGGATGGCGTCAAAGGCAAGATCAAAGATCTCGAACGCTGATCTGTCGCGCGTTACGAAAAGGCCCTTTGCGGGCCTTTTTGCTTTCCGGGTTTTACTTTTCTACAGGCAAAAAAAGGGGCGGTTTGACCCGCCCACATTTTTTCCCTATTCCCTGTGTTCCTTTTCATCGTCCTGATGAATCGCGTCCTGCGATGTCCATTCCCCTCTTCCTTGAAGGGCGTGTCTGTCCGTCGACACAGTGCTGATACTAAAGAGTTCCCTGCCGAGAGCAATCGGCGTTGCGGGCTGAAAAACCCTGTAATAAGCACTTCACAATAAAAAATAAACTTTTAAATCAAGTAGTTAAACTCGATCACTCTGAGCAATCGACGTCTGCCGTCCTGCAAAAATAGGGAACACTTACGAAAGAGTAAGCCAAGGCTTACACCGTGAGACTACAAACGATGGAAATGCTGACCGTATGTCCGGCAATGAACTTTGTGGCGAGGGAGCTTGCTCTCGCTTGAGTGCACAGCGCTCATGAGTCGTTGGGGTTGCTGCGCAATCCGGCGGGAGCAAGCGCCCTCGCCACAGACAGTCATCAACCAATATCCGAGCAATAAAAAAACCCCGAACCAGTCGGGGCCTTTATGGGCGGTCGTTAAAGGCGCTTACTGAAACAGCGACTCGCTCGACAGGCCATTCTTCTCGAGAATCTCCCGAAGGCGCTTCAGGCCCTCCACCTGGATCTGCCGCACCCGTTCCCGGGTCAGGCCGATCTCCAGGCCTACATCTTCCAGCGTGCTGCTCTCATGACCGCGCAGGCCGAAGCGGCGTACAACCACCTCGCGCTGCTTGTCGGTCAGTTCCGAGAGCCATTGATCGATGCTCTGCGACAGGTCGTCATCCTGCAGCAGTTCGCATGGATCGGTCGGACGGTCATCCGTCAGGGTGTCCAGAAGGGTTTTATCCGAATCCGGACCCAGCGAGACGTCGACCGAAGAAACCCGCTCGTTCAGGCCAAGCATGCGCTTGACCTCGCCCACCGGTTTTTCCAGCAGGTTGGCGATTTCTTCGGGTGAAGGTTCGTGATCGAGCTTTTGCGTCAGTTCCCGTGCCGCCCGCAGGTACACGTTGAGTTCCTTGACCACATGGATCGGCAGCCGGATGGTCCGGGTCTGATTCATGATCGCGCGCTCGATGGTCTGACGAATCCACCAGGTAGCGTAGGTCGAGAAGCGGAAGCCGCGCTCGGGATCGAACTTTTCCACCGCGCGGATCAAGCCGAGGTTGCCCTCTTCGATCAAGTCCAGCAGCGACAGCCCTCGATTGACGTAACGCCGGGCGATCTTCACGACCAGCCGCAGGTTACTTTCAATCATGCGCTTGCGCCCCGCCGGATCGCCACTTTGCGACAGACGCGCGAAGTGAACTTCTTCCTCGGGGGAGAGCAGTGGAGAAAAGCCGATTTCGTTGAGATACAGCTGCGTGGCATCGAGTGCCCGAGTGTAGTCGATGTACTTGTGTTGCTTAAGTGAAGCGGAGTGTTTGGATCTGGAACGAACGGAAGGTGGAGCAGCCCCTTCATCATTCGACATCGAATCCGAATCGATGCCGGTCTCCATAAGGAGAACCTCATCGTCGATGTCAAACTCCGGCACTTCTTTACTGAGAGCCATTGTTATAGTCCTTTGGTGAGTTCGACCCCAAGCTCAAGCGACGCCTTTATCCTTGGCAGCGCTGGAGCCTGTCCCCTCTACGCGACGGAACAGGCTGGCCTCAAATCAACGTTTGGGCAGGAACTGCAGCGGATCTACAGGTTTACCTTGTCGGCGAATCTCAAAATGCAGTTTCACCCGGTCTGTACCCGTTGACCCCATTTCGGCAATTGTCTGTCCGACCTTGACCTGCTGCCCCTCCCGTACCAACAGCCTGCGGTTATGTCCGTAGGCACTGACGTAGGTTTCGCTGTGTTTGATGATGACTAATTCGCCGTAGCCCCTTAAGCCACTCCCGGCGTAAACCACCGTCCCATCAGACGCAGCTAAAACAGGCTGTCCCAAATCTCCGGCGATATCAATTCCTTTATTCAAACTACCGTTTGAAGAGAATTTTCCAATCAGAATGCCATTAGATGGCCATCCCCAGCCGGTCGGGGCCGGACCCGGTGGAGGCAGGGGAGCAGGTGCGGATTTACTGGCGACGGACGGTGCAGCCCCCGCAGAACCAGCACCGGAGCCGGTCACCGTGGTGGTCGTCGTGCCATTCGCCTGGCGCCGGATTACCGTAGTTTTGCTCGACGATGATGGCGCGGAACCACCGTTGCTCACAACCGCCGTCGGCGTTGAACCGGTACGGCCGTCAAAGCGAATTGTCTGACCCGGGTGGATCGTATACGGCGTAGGAATATTGTTCCGGGCAGCGAGGGCTTTGTAGTCCCAGCCGTAGCGAAAAGCGATGGAAAACAGCGTATCGCCCGGACGGACTACATACTGCCCGGTCGTGACGGCCGGACGCTGGGCCGCCGCACTGTTGCGATCGACCACCCGCACGTTACTCGATTTGGTGCTGGAGCAACCGACCAGCAAGGTGCTCAAGACAAGGCCAGTCACCAGGCGCTGAAAGCTTGTGTTACCCATACGCTGCGCAATGACTGTGAGACTCACCCGCCGCTCCCTTTGTGGTGGCTGAAAAAATTTGGAATGCCCATTCAGGCATGAGGTGTCGCAAGTATAACGGGCCGCGCCGTCTTTACCTTTAATGAAGCGAAATCGCTGCACGCACACGTTTGCCAAGACCCGATCGACTGCGTTTAAACGCTCGCTGCCGCTGTAAGACCGAAGCCAACGCCAGGAATTCAGCGCCCGCAAACAAATGCTCAGGCCAGTGGGCCATTGAGCAATGGCACGAAGCGCACCGCCCCCAGAACGTGACGAGAAAAGCCGTGTTCTTCGCGCACGATCAGCATCAGTTGCTGCACTTCCCCCGAGCCGACCGGAATCACCATCCGCCCACCCGGTGCCAGTTGATCTAGCAACGCCTGCGGCACATCGGTCGCAACCGCGGTGACGATGATGCCGTTGTACGGCGCCAGCGCCGGCCAGCCTTCCCAGCCATCGCCCCAGCGGAACACCACGTTACGCAGGTTCAGTTCGACCAGACGTTCCTTGGCCCGATCCTGCAAGACCTTGATGCGCTCGACCGAGAACACCCGTTCGACCAGTTGCGACAGCACGGCCGTCTGGTAACCCGAACCGGTGCCGATCTCCAGCACCTTGTCCAGCGGCCCCGCCTCCAGCAGCAGCTCGCTCATGCGCGCCACCATATAAGGCTGAGAGATGGTCTGGTTGTGGCCGATCGGCAGCGCGGTGTCTTCGTAGGCACGGTGCGCCAGCGCTTCATCGACAAACAGATGACGCGGCGTACGGCGGATCACTTCCAGCACCTTGGCGTTGGACAGGCCTTCTTCGTAGAGACGCTGGATCAGGCGTTCGCGCGTGCGCTGCGACGTCATGCCGATGCCGCTGCGCAGTCTGTCTTCGTGTTCACGAGCCATCAGCGCAGTCCCTCCAGCCAGCCGTCGAGGCTTCTGAAGGCATCGTTGAAGGTGCGATCGAGCTGCAACGGCGTGATCGAGACATAGCCCTGCATCACCGCATGAAAATCAGTGCCCGGGCCGCCGTCTTCGGCATCGCCGGCAGCAGCAATCCAGTAACCGGCCTTGCCCCGCGGATCGACCACTTTCATCGGCGCTGCCGCACGAGCGCGATGGCCCAGACGGGTCAGCTGAATGCCACGAATATGGTCGATCGGCAGATTGGGAATGTTCACGTTCAGCACCGTACGCGGCGGCAGGTCCAGCCCGGCATGCGCCTCGACGAGTTTGCGCGCGAAATGTGCTGCTGTCGCCAGGTTGTCCACCTGTCGCGAACACAGCGAGAACGCAAACGAAGGGCGCTCGAGAAAGCGTCCTTCGAGGGCTGCCGCCACAGTGCCGGAATACAGCACGTCATCGCCCAGATTGGCACCGAGGTTGATCCCGGAAACCACCATGTCCGGTTCGCGCTCCAGCAGGCCGTTAAGGCCCAGGTGCACGCAGTCGGTCGGCGTACCGTTGAGGCTGATGAAACCGTTGGCCAGGTATTGCGGGTGCAGCGGACGGTCGAGCGTCAGCGAACTGCTGGCGCCGCTTTTGTCCTGCTCCGGGGCGATAACCACGCATTCGGTGTAATCCGCCAGCGCAGCATAAAGCGCGGCGAGACCGGGTGCGGTTACCCCATCGTCGTTAGAAATCAGAATACGCATGGGCTGTCCGTCTGCCCCACCGGCACCAGATCAACGAGTTCGCGCACCAATACGGTGGCGAAGCATCCGGCCGGGAGGACGAATTCCAGTTGCAGAATGTCAGGCTGGGGATAATGCCACGACAACCCGCCAATGGGCAGTCGCAGGATGCGACGTTCGTGGCTCATTCCGGCATTGATCAACCAATCGCGCAGATCCGCCTCGCGCTCGGCAATCGCCTGCTCCAGATCATGGACAGCGCCGGCAGTCGGTGAGTCACCTTCGCCCCACTGCGGGCCGGTCGGGTGCAGGTCGAGAATCGCCAGGCGCGGATCGCTGCATTCGGCCTCACCGGCCGGGAAGAAACTGCGGCTGTCGGTAAACGCCAGCAGGTCGCCGACCTGCGCCTGCTGCCAGGTGCCATCGGCCACCCGGGCGGCCAGCACCTGATTGAATAGAAAACTGCGCGCTGTCGACAGCAGCCGCGAACGCACATTGCGCTGCTCCGGCAGCGCCTTGCGCGCCGCCCACGCACGCGCATCGACGATGTTGCCGCCGTCATGGCCAAAACGCTGGGCGCCGAAATAATTGGGAATGCCTTGCCTGGCGATCAGTTGCAGACGCTGTTCGATCGCGTCCTTGTCGCCGGCAAACTGGGTCAGGCGCAAGGTGAAGCCGTTGGCCGAATGCGCGCCGCGTTGCAGCTTGCGCTTGTGGCGTGTGGTCTTGAGGATCTTCAACGTGTCGTTTTCCACCGCCGACAGATCCGGGTCGGCCTTGCCCGGCAGTTGCACGCTGAACCACTGACGGGTCAGTGCCTGACGATCCTTGAGCCCGGCATAACTGACGGTGCGCAATGGTACGCCGGCGGCCTTGGCGATGCGCCGTGCCGCTTCTTCGGTGTTCAGACCACGCTTTTCGACCCAGATCCACAGGTGTTCGCCATCGCCGCTGAACGGGATGTCGAGCACTTCATCGACCTGGAAATCTTCGGCGATGGCTTTCAGTACCGCGGTGCCGAGTGGTTCGCCATAGGCGCGCGGGCCGAGCAATTGCAGTTCGTTCATGCGCGCAGCAACAAGGCAACGGAGTGTACGGCGATGCCTTCTTCGCGACCGACAAAGCCGAGTTTTTCGGTGGTGGTAGCTTTCACGTTTACTTGATCCAGCTCAACTTGCAGATCGGCGGCGATCAACGCGCGCATCGCTTCGATATGCGGGGCCATTTTCGGCGCCTGGGCGACGATAGTGTTGTCGACGTTACCGACTTTCCAGCCTTTGGCGTGGATCAGCGCGACCACATGCCGCAGCAGCACGCGGCTGTCGGCGCCCTTGAATTGCGGGTCGGTGTCCGGAAAGTGCTTGCCGATATCGCCCAGCGCGGCCGCGCCGAGCAACGCATCGCTCAAGGCGTGCAGCAGGACGTCACCGTCGGAATGAGCGAGCAGCCCGAAGCTGTGTGCAATGCGCACGCCGCCCAGAGTAATGAAATCGCCTTCAGCGAAACGGTGAACATCGTAGCCGTGGCCAATACGCATAAAAAAACGCCCCGATTTTTGTCAGGGCGTGATTCTACCTGCATTAGCCGCGCAGAGCGCGTGCGTGATGCTGCAAGTGGTCGTCTATGAAGCTTGAGATGAAGAAATAGCTGTGGTCGTAGCCCGGTTGCAGGCGCAACGTCAGCGGATGATCCGCTTGTTTTGCCGCTTGTTGCAGGGCTTCGGGCTTGAGCTGGTTTTCGAGGAAATCGTCGCGATCCCCCTGATCGACCAGTAACGGCAGTTTTTCGCTGGCCTCGGCTATCAGTGCACAGGCATCCCATTCTTTCCACTTGGAGCGATCTTCCCCCAGGTAACGGGAGAACGCCTTTTGCCCCCACGGACAATCCATTGGATTGTTGATCGGCGAAAACGCCGACACCGACTGGTAACGCCCCGGATTGCGCAGCGCACAAACCAGTGCACCGTGGCCGCCCATGGAATGGCCGCTGATGCTGCGTTTATCCGACGCCGGGAAATGCGCTTCAACCAGTGAAGGCAATTCCTGCACGACATAGTCATGCATCCGATAGTGCCGCGACCACGGTTCCTGCGTGGCATTCAGGTAGAACCCGGCTCCGAGGCCGAAATCCCAGGCGCCATCCGGATCACCCGGCACATCCGGGCCGCGCGGACTGGTGTCCGGGGCGACGATGATCAGACCGAGTTCAGCGGCCATGCGCATCGCACCGGCCTTTTGCATGAAGTTCTCGTCGGTGCAGGTCAGGCCGGACAGCCAATACAGCACCGGCAGCTTGCCGCCCTGCTCCGCTTGCGGCGGCAGATACACGGCAAACACCATGTCGCAGCCGAGCACGTCGGAACGGTGGCGATAGCGCTTGTGCCAGCCGCCGAAACTTTTCTGACAGGAGATGTTTTCCAGACTCATGTAAAGACTCCTACGCTGCCCCGGTTACAAACCTTCAAGGTCTGTAGCTGGGGCGTCGCGATTGATCAGAAATGAATGACGGTACGAATGCTCTTGCCTTCATGCATCAGGCCAAATGCCTTATTGATGTCTTCCAGACCCATGGTGTGGGTAATGAAAGTATCCAGCGGAATCTCGCCGCTCTGCGCCATGTCGACGTAGCTTGGCAGCTCGGTACGGCCACGCACGCCACCGAACGCCGAACCACGCCAGACGCGACCGGTCACCAGTTGGAACGGACGGGTGGCGATTTCCTGGCCGGCACCGGCAACGCCAATGATCACCGACTCGCCCCAGCCCTTGTGGCAGCATTCCAGCGCGGCGCGCATCAGTTGCACGTTGCCGATGCATTCGAAGGAGAAGTCGACGCCGCCATCGGTCATGTCGACGATCACTTCCTGGATCGGACGATCGAAGTCTTTCGGGTTGACGCAATCGGTGGCGCCCAGCTGCTTGGCGATTTCGAACTTGGCCGGGTTGATGTCGATGGCGATGATCCGCGCAGCCTTGGCTTTCACTGCGCCAATGACTGCCGAAAGACCGATGCCGCCGAGACCGAAGATCGCCACGGTGTCACCTGGCTTGACCTTGGCAGTGTTGATCACCGCACCGATACCAGTGGTCACGCCGCAACCGAGCAGGCAGACTTTTTCCAGCGGCGCATCCTTGGCGATTTTCGCCACGGAGATTTCCGGCAGCACGGTGTATTCCGAGAACGTCGATGTCCCCATGTAGTGGAAAATCGTTTGGCCCTTGTAGGAAAAGCGCGAAGTGCCGTCCGGCATCAGACCTTTGCCCTGAGTAGCGCGAATCGCCTGACACAGGTTGGTCTTGCCCGACTTGCAGAATTTGCACTGACCGCATTCCGGGGTGTACAGCGGAATCACGTGGTCACCAACCGCAACAGACGTCACGCCCTCGCCGATGGCTTCAACGATCGCACCGCCTTCGTGGCCGAGGATCGACGGGAAGATGCCTTCCGGGTCAGCACCGGACAGGGTGTAGGCGTCGGTGTGGCAAACCCCGGAAGCCACTACGCGCAGCAACACTTCACCGGCCTTGGGCATGGCCACATCGACTTCTACGATTTCCAGCGGCTTCTTGGCCTCGAAGGCAACGGCGGCGCGCGACTTGATCATGCTGACTCTCCAGTGAATCCATTGAATAAAAAAACCAGATCGGCAGTGTAGTACAGCGCGATCTGATGAATAATCCGGACAAAAGCAAAACATTATTGCCATACAGGGATAATCCCGATGTCGGAAAACCGCTGGGAAGGCATCGACGAGTTCGTCGCCGTCGCCGAATGCAGCCAGTTCACCGCCGCAGCAGAACGCCTCGGGGTTTCGTCCTCGCACATCAGTCGACAAATCGTACGACTGGAGGAGCGATTGCAGACGCGTCTGCTCTATCGCAGTACCCGTCGCGTGGCGCTGACCGAAGCTGGACAGACCTTTCTGCAGCATTGTCAGCGCCTGCAGGACGGTCGCGAAGAAGCCCTGCGCGCGGTCGGCGATCTGACCAGCGAACCCAAAGGCATGCTGCGCATGACCTGTGCCGTGGCGTATGGCGAACGGTTTATCGTGCCGCTGGTGACGCGGTTCATGGGGCATTACCCACAACTGCGGATCGATATCGAGCTGACCAACCGCCAGCTCGATCTGGTGCATGAAGGGCTGGATCTGGCGATTCGTCTGGGTCGGCTGCAGGATTCGCGGTTGGTCGCCACCCGCCTGGCGCCGCGTCGGATGTATCTGTGCGCGTCCCCTTCCTACGTTGAACGGTATGGCCGCCCACACAGTTTGTCGGAACTGAGCCGCCACAATTGCCTGATCGGCAGCTCGGATCTGTGGCAACTGGAACAGAACGGCCGGGAATTTTCCCAGCGCGTGCAGGGAAACTGGCGCTGCAACAGCGGGCAAGCGGTGTTGGATGCGGCGCTGCAAGGGGTCGGGCTGTGCCAGTTGCCGGACTATTACGTACTCGAACATTTGCACAGTGGGGCACTGATTTCTTTATTGGAGGCGCATCAGCCGCCGAATACGGCGGTGTGGGCGTTGTATCCCCAGCAGCGGCATTTGTCGCCGAAGGTGCGCAAGCTGGTGGATTTCTTGAAGGAAGGGCTGGCCGAGCGGCCGGAGTATCGGAGCTGAGGGATGGGGTGTCTGTACGACCGCCTTCGCGAGCAAGCCCGCTCCCACAGGGGATCCTCAGTGGATGCAGATTGGGTGTCAGGCGCGAATCAAAGGTGGGAGCGAGCTTGCTCGCGAAGGCGGCAGAACAGGCGCCACAGCATTCAGCGGCGATTGGCCCAACGCTGACGCAACCACTCCAGGTCTTCCGGCCGGGTGACCTTGAGGTTGTCCGCCCGCCCTTCGATCAGTCGTGGCGCCAGACCGGCCCACTCCATCGCCGAGGCTTCATCGGTGATAAGCGCATCGGCCACCAGGCTGTCGGCCAGCGCTCGATGCAACGCACCGAGGCGGAACATCTGCGGTGTATACGCCTGCCAGATCACGCTGCGATCAACGGTTTCGAGCACACGACCGTGCTTGTCGACCCGCTTCAGGGTGTCGCGCGCTGGCACGGCCAGTAAACCGCCAACGGCATCATCCGCCAGTTCAACCAGCAACTTGTCGAGATCGTCACGGCTCAGGTTAGGTCGGGCCGCATCGTGGACCAGTACCCAGTCATCGTCATCGGCACCCTGCGCATGCAAATGCAGCAAGGCATTGAGCACCGACCCGGAACGCTCGGAGCCGCCCTCGACCCGCTGAATCCGCGAGTCGCTGGCGCAGGCGAGGTTCGGCCAATAGGGATCATCAACAGCAAGACTGACCACCAGGCCTTTGAGGCTCGGGTGATCGAGGAAACAGCCGAGGCTGTGTTCAAGAATTGTGCGCCCGCCCAGTTGCAGGTATTGCTTGGGACGGTCCGCGGCCATTCGGGCACCGACGCCCGCGGCAGGAATCACGGCCCAGAAGGCCGGCAGAGAATCGATCATTGCGCGAGCTGGTAAAGGGTTTCACCGTCCTTGACCATGCCCAACTCATGGCGAGCCCGCTCTTCAACGGTCTCCATGCCTTTTTTCAGCTCGCTGACTTCAGCGTCCATCACCCGGTTGCGCTCCAGCAGGGCTTCGTTCTCGGCGTGTTGATCAGCAATCTGCTGATTCAGCTCGGCGACCTGCGCCAGACTGCCATTGCCCACCCACAGGCGGTACTGCAGACCGGCCAGCAGCAAGAGCAAAACGAGAAACAACCAGTAAGGACTGCGCATCGAATATCAGGTATCCAGTGAAAAAAGACAGCCACGCGAAAACTTTGAAACGTCTGATAGCACGAAGCCTGGAAGATCCAGGCTTGTGCATATAAGGCATCAGATTAGTGGCAAATCCATCGCTGTCACGACTTTTCCGACACAATCCGGTGTCTTTTTACCATTTACCACTCAGCCGCGAAACTCGCTGCGACCGTTGTACTTGGCTTTGCCATTCAACTGCTCTTCGATACGCAGCAGTTGGTTGTACTTGGAAACGCGGTCGGAACGGCACAGCGAACCGGTCTTGATCTGGCCAGCCGAAGTGCCCACAGCCAGGTCGGCGATGGTCGAATCTTCGGTTTCGCCCGAACGGTGCGAGATCACCGCGGTGTAACCGGCAGCCTTGGCCATCTGGATGGCTTCCAGGGTTTCGGTCAGGGTACCGATCTGGTTGAATTTGATCAGGATCGAGTTGGCGATCTTTTTATCGATGCCTTCTTTCAGGATCTTGGTGTTGGTCACGAACAGGTCGTCGCCAACCAGTTGGGTCTTCTCGCCGATCTTGTCGGTGAGGATCTTCCAGCCAGCCCAATCGGACTCGTCCAGACCGTCTTCGATCGAGATGATCGGATAACGTTCGGTCAGACCTTTCAGGTAGTCGGCGAAACCTTCAGCGGTGAACACCTGGCCTTCGCCGGACAGGTTGTACTTGCCGTCTTCGTAGAATTCGCTCGCCGCGCAGTCCAGTGCCAGGGTCACGTCGGTGCCCAGCTTGTAACCGGCGTTGGCCACGGCTTCGGAGATCACTTTCAGCGCGTCTTCGTTGGACGCCAGGTTCGGTGCGAAACCGCCTTCGTCGCCAACAGCGGTGCTCAGGCCACGGGCCTTCAGCACTGCTTTGAGGTGATGGAAAATCTCGGTGCCCATGCGCAGACCTTCCGAGAAGGTCTTGGCGCCAACCGGCTGCACCATGAATTCCTGGATGTCGACGTTGTTATCGGCGTGTTCGCCACCGTTGATGATGTTCATCATCGGCACCGGCATCGAGTACACACCCGGGGTGCCGTTGAGGTTGGCGATGTGTGCGTACAGCGGCAGATCCTGGTCCTGTGCAGCCGCCTTGGCCGCAGCCAGGGACACCGCGAGGATGGCGTTGGCACCCAGGGTTGCCTTGTTTTCGGTACCGTCGAGCTTGATCATCGCGTGGTCGAGGGCTTTCTGGTCGCTTGGGTCAGTGCCCAGCAGCAGATCGCGGATCGGACCGTTGATGTTGGCTACCGCCTTGAGCACGCCCTTGCCCAGGTAACGGCTCTTGTCGCCATCACGCAGCTCGAGCGCTTCACGCGAGCCAGTGGATGCACCGGACGGCGCGCACGCGCTGCCGATGATGCCGTTGTCGAGAAGCACGTCCGCTTCCACGGTGGGATTGCCACGGGAGTCGAGAACTTCACGACCTTTGATGTCGACGATTTTTGCCATTGTTGTAAACACTCCAAAGTTGACGAAAACGACGCAGCTAGAGGAAATCTTTTTACCGTCGGCAAGTGGTGTGCAGCGGGCAGCTTGCAGACGACAACGCACATGCCCGAGGGCATGTGCGACAAATCGTGCGGTACTTTACCGGAGAAATGAGGTTTACGCGGTTTCTACCGTCGGAAAACTCTTCACCAGTTCGTCCAAAGCTTTGAGCTGGGCCAGAAATGGCTCCAGTTTGTCCAGACGCAAGGCGCAAGGGCCGTCGCATTTGGCGTTGTCCGGATCCGGATGCGCTTCGAGGAACAGACCGGCAAGCGCCTGGCTCATGCCAGCCTTGGCCAGATCCAGAACCTGCGCACGGCGACCGCCGGCGGAGTCGGCACGACCGCCAGGCATTTGCAGCGCGTGGGTCACGTCGAAGAATACCGGGTACTCGAACTGCTTCATGATGCCGAAGCCGAGCATGTCGACCACGAGGTTGTTGTAGCCGAAGCTCGAACCACGCTCGCAGAGGATCAATTGATCGTTACCCGCTTCCACGCACTTGTTCAGGATGTGTTTCATCTCCTGAGGCGCGAGGAACTGGGCTTTCTTGATGTTGATCACAGCGTTGGTCTTGGCCATCGCCACGACCAGATCGGTCTGGCGCGACAGGAAGGCCGGCAGCTGGATGATGTCGCAGACTTCAGCGACGACCGCGGCCTGATCAGGCTCGTGGACGTCGGTGATGATCGGCACGCCGAAGGCTTGCTTGATGTCCTGGAAGATGCGCATGCCTTCTTCCAGGCCAGGACCGCGATACGAGGTCACAGAAGATCGGTTGGCCTTGTCGAAGCTGGCCTTGAACACATAAGGGATACCGAGTTTCTCGGTGACCTTCACGTACTCTTCGCAAACCTGCATGGCCATGTCACGGCTTTCCAGCACGTTCATGCCGCCGAACAGCACCATGGGCTTGTCGTTGGCGATCTCGATGTTGCCAACGCGGATGATCTTCTGTGCCATCGGGTTACGCCTTCTTCTGGTGTTGAGCCAACGCAGCTTTCACGAAACCGCTGAACAGCGGGTGACCGTCACGTGGCGTCGAGGTGAACTCCGGGTGGAACTGGCAAGCGACGAACCATGGATGATCCGGTGCTTCGACCACTTCAACCAGCGCGGCGTCAGCGGAGCGACCGGAGATTTTCAGGCCGGCTTCGATGATTTGTGGCAGCAGGTTGTTGTTCACTTCGTAGCGGTGACGGTGACGTTCAACGATCACGTCCTTGCCGTAGCAATCGTGCACCTTGGAGCCGGCTTCGAGCAGGCATTCCTGAGCGCCGAGGCGCATGGTGCCGCCCAGATCGGACGCTTCGGTACGCACTTCAACGGCGCCGGTGGCGTCTTCCCACTCGGTGATCAGACCCACGACCGGATGGCCGCTGGCGCGATCGAACTCGGTGGAGTTGGCGTCTTTCCAGCCCAGCACGTTACGGGCGAACTCGATGACCGCCACTTGCATGCCCAGGCAGATACCCAGGTATGGAACCTTGTTTTCACGAGCGTACTGAACGGCAGTGATCTTGCCTTCCACGCCGCGCAGACCGAAGCCGCCCGGAACGAGGATCGCGTCGACACCTTCGAGCAGCGCAGTGCCCTGGTTCTCGATGTCTTCGGAATCGATGTAACGCAGGTTGACCTTGGTACGGTTGGTGATGCCGGCGTGACTCATCGCTTCGATCAGCGACTTGTAGGCGTCCAGCAGCTCCATGTACTTGCCGACCATCGCGATGGTGACTTCGTGCTCTGGGTTGAGCTTGGCATCGACGACCTTTTCCCACTCGGACAGGTCGGCGCCATTGCATTGCAGGCCGAAACGCTCGACGACAAAATCGTCCAGACCCTGAGCGTGCAGCACGGCCGGGATCTTGTAGATGGTGTCGACGTCTTCCAGGGAAATCACCGCACGCTCTTCAACGTTGGTGAACAACGCGATCTTGCGACGCGACGACACATCCACCGGATGGTCGGAGCGGCAGATCAGCACGTCTGGCTGCAGGCCGATCGAACGCAGCTCTTTAACCGAGTGCTGGGTTGGCTTGGTTTTGGTCTCGCCAGCGGTGGCGATGTACGGAACCAGCGTCAGGTGCATCAGCATCGCGCGCTTGGAACCGACTTCCACACGCAGTTGACGGATGGCTTCGAGGAACGGTTGCGATTCGATGTCGCCAACGGTACCGCCGATTTCCACCAGGGCCACGTCGGCATCGCCGGCACCCTTGATGATGCGACGCTTGATTTCGTCGGTGATGTGCGGAATCACCTGGATGGTTGCACCCAGGTAGTCACCACGGCGCTCTTTGCGCAGCACGTGCTCGTAGACACGACCGGTGGTGAAGTTGTTGTTCTGGGTCATGGTCGTGCGGATGAACCGCTCGTAGTGGCCCAGGTCCAGGTCGGTCTCGGCGCCGTCGTGGGTGACGAACACTTCACCGTGCTGGAACGGGCTCATGGTGCCCGGGTCGACGTTGATGTACGGATCCAGCTTAAGCATGGTGACCTTAAGCCCCCGCGCCTCCAGGATGGCCGCCAATGAAGCCGAGGCAATGCCTTTCCCCAATGAAGAAACAACACCGCCCGTGACGAATATGTAGCGCGTCATGAAAAACCCTAGAAGTCTGCGTTAAAGCGGTACGAGCCGCCGGGGAAAGCGAAGGAAGGCCGAAGCCCCCGATCACCTGCATTAATCACAGTGCACCTTTCAAAAAAACCGCCGCGTTGGGACAGACCGGCAGATGAAACACCGGTACGTTGCTCGCTACACATTTTTTGGAATCGCCCAGCAAAGACTGCTTGGTAATCGGCAACTCCTGCAATTCAGGCGAATCCACAGAAGTTGTATCAAGAAGGGAGCGTAGTCTACCGGAATGCCCCTTTCATCTCAAACCTTGATCTTCGTCTGTTGGCTGCCAATGCAATTTCCAGCCGTCCGGCCCCTGCCCGTCAAGGCCCGGCAGGTTCGCCACGGCGAGCAATTCTGCGCCGCGAAACAGCAGCGGCAATCTGCCACGGACGAAGCTCGGTACCGCGCGCTCATTGAGCAGGCGCTTGAGATCGCGGTGGCCACGCCCCGCCAGATGCATCAGCTCGCCGCCCTGCCGATAGCCAATCCGCAACGGCCCGACCGGAGTCTGCCCGCTGAACATGACACACCCGTTATTCGCCAAGCGTAGCGCTGTCGACGGGTCATGCCATTCACCGCTGACCGCTGGCGCGCGCAGCCAGTCGCCGCTCAGCCACCATAGCCGGCCGGCGCTGCGCTGCAATTCGCCATCGGCCAGACGCCAGACCGGCGATGCATCACTGGCAGCGCCGCAGAGGTTGTCCCAACCCGACCAATGGTCGGTGTCGGGCAGTCGGGTCAGGGGCTCGAGCCAATGGCTGAGCGCATTGCGTTGACGAGCGGCAGATAAACGCGCCAGCGGCGCCAGTTCCAGCGACGGCAGGCCCAGCCATGCAAACTCACTCGGCGTGGCGGCTTGTGCCAGATCGAGCTGCGCCAACTCATCGAGCAAACCTTGCGCCTCGCGCAGATGCGCCGCGCTGCGAGCCATGCTCGCCTGCGCCTGCGGCCAGCGCGCCGTGAGCAACGGCAGCACCTGATGGCGCAGATAGTTGCGCGAGAACTGCCGATCTTCGTTCGAAGGGTCTTCGATCCAGCGCAACTGGTGCGCGCGGGCGTAAGCCTCAAGTTCGGAGCGCGTCACCTCGAGCAATGGGCGCAGCAGCGTGCCCTGCCCCAACGGTCGCTGCGCCGGCATCGCCGACAGTCCGCGCACGCCAGCGCCGCGCATCAGGCGAAACAGCAAGGTCTCCGCCTGATCATCCTGATGCTGACCGGTCAGCAACAAATCCCCGGCCTCGGTCAGCGAAGTGAACGCCGCATACCGCGCCTCCCGCGCTGCTCGCTCCAGGCTGGCGCCGGGTTGCACCGTCACCCGCACCACTTGCAACGGGACGTCCAGTGCGTCGCAGACCGACTGACAATGCTCCGGCCACGCATCGGCCGCAGCCTGGAGGCCGTGGTGGACGTGGATGGCGCTGAGCGCCGGCAGGGAGTGGTGTTGAGCGAGATGGGCCAGCAGATGCAGGAGGACGGTGGAATCCAGACCGCCGGAGAAAGCCACGCGCCAAGTCTTGGCATTGCGCCAAGCTGCAAGATTGCGCAGAAGCCGGGAAGGCAGATCACTCACGGACTGACCCATATCTTTCTTTTGGCCCAAATCAAATGTGGGAGCGGGCTTGCTCGCGAAGGCGTTTCAACATTCAACACATCTGCCGAATGTTATACCGCTTTCGCGAGCAAGCCCGCTCCCACATTGGGTATTGCGAGATCTGTCAGAGACCGTAGCTCATCAGACGATCGTAACGACGCTTGAGCAGCGCTTCGTTGTCGAACTTCTTCAGCATCGCCAGTTGCGAGCTCAGCTCGGCACGGATCGAGGCAGCGGCAGCGGCCGGATCACGGTGAGCGCCGCCCAGTGGCTCGCCGATCACCTTGTCGACGATGCCCAGGCCTTTCAGGCGCTCGGCGGTGATGCCCATCGCTTCAGCGGCATCCGGTGCTTTTTCGGCGGTTTTCCACAGAATCGAAGCGCAACCTTCCGGCGAGATCACCGCGTAGGTCGAGTATTGCAGCATGTTCAGCTGATCGCAGACACCGATCGCCAATGCACCGCCGGAACCACCTTCACCGATAACGGTGGCGATGATCGGGGTCTTCAGGCGCGACATCACGCGCAGGTTCCAGGCGATGGCTTCGCTCTGGTTGCGCTCTTCAGCGTCGATACCGGGGTAAGCACCCGGGGTGTCGATGAAGGTCAGGATCGGCATCTTGAAGCGCTCGGCCATTTCCATCAGACGGCAGGCCTTGCGGTAGCCTTCCGGACGCGGCATGCCGAAGTTGCGGCGTACCTTCTCGCGCACTTCACGGCCCTTCTGGTGACCGATGATCATCACCGGCTGGTCTTCCAGACGTGCCACGCCACCCACAATGGCGGCGTCGTCGGAGAAGTGACGGTCACCGTGCAGTTCGTCGAACTCGGTGAAGATGTGCTCGATGTAGTCGAGGGTGTACGGGCGTTTCGGGTGACGCGCCAGGCGTGCGATCTGCCAGCTGGTCAGCTTGCCGAAGATGTCTTCGGTCAGCGTCTTGCTCTTGTCCTGCAGGCGGGAGATCTCATCGCCGATATTCAGCGAATTGTCATTACCGACCAAGCGCAACTCTTCGATCTTGGCTTGCAGGTCGGCGATCGGCTGTTCGAAATCTAGAAAATTCGGGTTCATAGGCGTCCGTCTTGGGTCGTGTCCCAAATGAGCTTGGGCCGGCCGGTTGTCTATTCGCGCCCTACCTTAAGGGAGAGGCGCGCTGAGGTCGAGATTAAAAATTCAGGTTGTGGGCATGCGCAATGATGGCACTTGCCGGTCAACGGTATTGGAGGAAGACGTTGTCTCGCCCGAACTGGTCACGCAGGGCTTGAATCAACGCATCCGCCGGGTCGATTCGCCAGGTCTCGCCGAACTGCAGCAAGGTCTTCGCATCGGGACTGGTGTACTCCATGGTGATCGGGCACGCCCCGCGGTGACGCTTGAGCAGTTCACCCAACCAGCGTAGCTGATCGCCTTTCAAGTCCTGAGTGTGCAGCTTCAGGCGCAGGCTTTCGGCCAGATTGGTGCGTGCATCTTCCATGCTCATCACCCGCTTGACCCGCAGACGCAAGCCGCCGGAGAAGTCATCGTTACTGACTTCGCCTTCGACCACCACCATCGCGTCGGTCTGCAACAGCGATTGCGCGGAGTGGAACGCATCGGCGAACAGCGACGCTTCGATCCGTCCCGAACGGTCATCGAGGGTGATGAAGCCCATCTTGTCGCCCTTCTTGTTCTTCATCACCCGCAGGGCAATGATCATCCCGGCCACGGTTTGCGTGTCACGGGCCGGCTTCAGGTCGATGATGCGCTGCCGGGCGAAACGGCGAATTTCGCCCTCGTACTCGTCGATCGGGTGACCGGTGAGGTACAGGCCCAGAGTGTCTTTCTCACCCTTGAGGCGTTCCTTGAGGGTCAGTTCCTTGGCCTTGCGATGGGTCGCGTAAACGTCGGCATCTTCCTCGACGAACAGCCCGCCGAACAGGTCGGCGTGGCCACTGTCGTGGGTGCGTGCGGTCTGTTCGGCAGACTTGATCGCCTCTTCCATCGCCGCCAGCAGCACGGCGCGGTTGCGGTCGATGTTGGCCTGATAAGCCTTTTGCTCGTCGTGGAAATAAGGCCCGAGACGATCCAGTGCACCGCTACGGATCAAGCCGTCCAGCGTACGCTTGTTGATGCGCTTGAGATCGACCCGGGCGCAGAAGTCGAACAGATCCTTGAACGGGCCGGCCTGACGCGCTTCGGTGATCGCTTCCACCGGGCCTTCGCCGACGCCTTTGATCGCGCCCAGGCCATAGACGATGCGGCCGTCGTCGTTCACCGTGAACTTGAACTCGGAAGTGTTCACGTCCGGCGCGTCGAGGCGCAGCTTCATCGTGCGCACTTCCTCGATCAAGGTCACGACCTTGTCGGTGTTGTGCATATCCGCCGAGAGTACCGCGGCCATGAACGGCGCCGGGTAGTGCGCCTTCAACCATGCGGTCTGGTACGACACCAGGCCATAGGCGGCGGAGTGGGATTTGTTGAAGCCGTAACCGGCGAATTTTTCCACCAGGTCGAAAATGTTACCGGCTAGGTCGGCATCGATATTGTTGGTGGCGCAGCCTTCAATGAAGCCGCCACGTTGCTTGGCCATTTCCTCGGGCTTTTTCTTACCCATGGCTCGACGCAGCATGTCCGCACCACCGAGGGTGTAACCAGCCATGACCTGGGCGATCTGCATCACCTGTTCCTGATACAGGATGATGCCGTAAGTCGGCGCCAATACCGGCTTGAGGCCTTCGTACTGGTAGTCCGAATGCGGGTACGCCAGTTCGGCGCGACCGTGCTTACGGTTGATGAAGTCGTCCACCATGCCGGACTGCAGCGGGCCCGGACGGAACAGGGCCACCAGTGCGATCAAGTCTTCCAGGCAGTCGGGCTTGAGCTTTTTGATCAGCTCTTTCATGCCGCGCGATTCAAGCTGGAACACCGCGGTGGTTTCGGCTTTCTGCAACAGGCTGTACGTCGGCTTGTCGTCTAGCGGGATGAACGCGATGTCCAGCGGCTCTTCGCCGACCTTGGCGCGGTCGCGGTTGATCGTTTTCAGTGCCCAGTCGATGATCGTCAGGGTTCGCAGGCCGAGGAAGTCGAACTTCACCAGACCGGCCGCCTCCACGTCGTCCTTGTCGAACTGGGTTACCAGACCGTCACCGGCCTCGTCGCAATAGATCGGCGAGAAGTCGGTCAGCTTGGTCGGGGCGATTACCACACCACCGGCGTGCTTGCCGACGTTACGCACCACGCCCTCGAGCTTGCGCGCCATCTCCCAGATTTCCGCCGCTTCTTCATCGACCTTGATGAAGTCACGCAGGATCTCTTCCTGTTCGTAGGCTTTTTCCAGGGTCATGCCGACTTCGAACGGAATCATCTTCGACAGACGATCCGCCAGACCATAGGACTTGCCCTGCACCCGCGCCACGTCACGCACCACAGCCTTCGCGGCCATGGAACCGAAAGTGATGATCTGACTTACCGCGTTGCGACCGTACTTCTCGGCCACGTAGTCGATCACCCGGTCACGACCGTCCATGCAGAAGTCGACGTCGAAGTCGGGCATCGAGACCCGTTCCGGGTTAAGGAAACGTTCGAACAGCAGGTCGTATTCCAGCGGGTCGAGGTCAGTAATCTTCTGCACGTAAGCCACCAGCGAGCCGGCACCCGACCCCCGGCCAGGACCTACCGGCACGCCGTTGTTCTTGGCCCACTGGATAAAGTCCATCACGATCAGGAAGTAACCGGGGAAGCCCATCTGGATGATGATATCCAGCTCGAAATTCAAGCGATCGACGTAGACCTGACGCTTGGCTTCGTAGTCTTCGGTGGTGTCCTTGGGCAACAGCACCGCGAGGCGTTCTTCGAGACCTTCGAAGGACACCTTGCGGAAATATTCGTCGATGGTCATGCCATCGGGAATCGGGAAGTTGGGCAGGAAGTGCGTGCCCAGTTTCACTTCGATGTTGCAGCGCTTGGCGATTTCGACGGTGTTTTCGATGGCGTCGGGAATGTCGCTGAACAGCTCGGCCATTTCCTCGGCGCTTTTGAGGTATTGCTGATCGCTGTAATTCTTCGAGCGCCGCGGATCGTCGAGCGCGCGGCCCTCGCCGATGCACACGCGGGTTTCGTGAGCGGCGAAGTCTTCCTGCTTGATGAAGCGCACATCGTTGGTCGCTACCAGCGGCGCGCCGAGCTTGTCGGCCAGGGCCACCGCACCGTGCAGTTGTTCTTCGTCGTTGGGACGGTTGGTACGCTGGATTTCCAGATAGAAACGATCCGGGAACACCGCCATCCATTCACGCGCCAGCGCTTCGGCCTCGGCCGGGTTGCCGCCGATCAGCGCCATGCCGATCTCGCCTTCTTTGGCGGCGGACAACATGATCAGGCCTTCGTTGGCCTCGGCGACCCATTCGCGCTCGATGATGATCATGCCGTTACGCTGGCCCTCGATGAAGCCACGCGAGATCAGCTCGGTGAGATTGCGATAGCCCTTGGCGTTCATCACCAACAGGCTGATCCGGCTCAATGGCGCGTCCGGATCCTTGTTCGACAGCCACAGGTCGGCGCCGCAGATCGGCTTGATGCCCGCGCCCATGGCGTTTTTATAGAATTTGACCAGGGAACACATGTTGTTCTGATCGGTGACAGCCACCGCCGGCATGTTCATGCCGGTCAGCGCCTTGACCAGTGGCTTGATCCGCACCAGCCCGTCGACCAGGGAGTATTCAGTGTGCAGGCGTAGATGAACGAATGAAGCCGGCATAGTGATCCTGTCCAGTTACATAGAGACAACAAGGCCCGGATTGTACCGGGCCTCGAACAAAACATCAGCCTTGCGCCTAAACCTGCGTCAGACCTTCCAGCGCCTCGTAAGCCTGACGCACCGGGGCGAACGAGCGCCGGTGAATCGGCGTCGGGCCAAGCCGCACCAACGCTTCCAGATGAACGGGCGTCGGATAGCCTTTATGACCGCCGATGCCGTAACCCGGGTAGATCAATTCGAACGCCGACATCTCCCGGTCGCGACTGACTTTGGCCAGAATCGATGCGGCGGCAATCGCCGGCACCTTGCTGTCGCCCTTCACCACCGCTTCGGCGCGCATCGGCAGTTTCGGGCAGCGGTTACCGTCGATCATCGCCAGTTTCGGCTGAATATGCAGCCCGGCCACCGCACGCTGCATGGCGAGCATGGTCGCGTGCAGGATGTTCAGCTCGTCGATTTCTTCGACTTCGGCGCGGGCGATGCACCAGCTCAGGGATTTCTCGATGATCTCGTCGTAAAGCTTCTCGCGCCGGGCTTCGGTGAGTTTCTTCGAGTCGTTGAGACCGAGAATCGGCCGGTTCGGATCGAGAATCACCGCCGCCGTCACCACTGCCCCGCACAACGGGCCGCGACCGACCTCGTCGACACCGGCCACCAGTTCTTCGACTTCGGCGACCAGAGTGAAATCCAGGCCCATCTGCATCGTCTTGCTCATTGTTTCTGACCGATCAGGTTGAGGACGGCATCCGCCGCCTGATTGGAAGCGTCCAGCCGCAAGGTGCGGTGGATCTCGTCGAAGCCACGGGTCTGTTCTTCGCCGCCTTCGATCAGCGGCGCCAGGGTCTGCGCCAATGCCTCGACTGTCACATCATCCTGCAACAATTCCGGTACCAGCAGACGCTGGGCCAGCAGGTTCGGCAGCGACACGTAGGGGCTCTTGACCATGCGCTTGAGAATCCAGAAGGTCAGCGGCGCCAGGCGATAAGCAACGACCATTGGCCGCTTGTACAGCAAGGCTTCAAGTGTCGCCGTGCCGGAGGCGATCAACACCGCGTTGCACGCCGCCAGGGCCAGATGCGATTTGCCGTCGAGCAGGGTTACCGGCAGATCACGGCCAACCAGCAGTTCTTCGAGCTGAGCGCGACGCTCGGCATTCGCGCACGGTATGACGAAGCGCAGCCCCGGGCGCATGGCCCGCAGACGCTCGGCCGTATCCAGGAACAGCGCACCGAGACGGCCGACTTCACCACCGCGACTGCCGGGCATCAACGCCACCAGCGGTCCGTCGGGCAAGCCGAGTTCGGCACGCGCTGCGGCGCGATCGGCTTGCAGCGGAATGGTATCGGCCAGCGTATGACCGACGAACCGCACCGGCACGCCTTTCTCTTCGTAGAATTTTGCTTCGAACGGCAACAGGGTGAGCATCAGATCGCAACCTTCGCGAATCTTCAGCACACGCTTCTGGCGCCACGCCCACACCGAAGGGCTGACGTAATGCACGGTTTTGATCCCGGCCTGACGCAGCTTGAGTTCGATGTTGAGGTTGAAATCGGGAGCGTCGATGCCGATGAACACATCCGGTTTCTCGGCAATCAACGTGGCGATCAGGTCCTTGCGGCGCTTGAGCAACTCGCGCAGCCGCCCAAGGACTTCCACCAGCCCCATGACCGACAGACGCTCCATGGGGAAATAAGACGTCAGACCCTCGGCCTGCATCAACGGACCGCCGACACCGATGAACTCGACTGCCGGGTGTTGAGCCTTGAGGGCGCGCATGAGCCCGGCGCCCAAAATATCACCGGAAGCCTCTCCCGCCACCAGCGCAATACGCAGACTGGCCATGATCAGCGGGTGATGCCGCGAGTCGACGACTGGATCGAGTCACGGAACACCGCGACTTCCGGGAACTGCGCAGCAGGCTCGGCCAACTCGGCCAACGCTTGCTCCACGGTCAGGCCCTGGCGATACACCGTTTTATAGGCGCGGCGCAGCGCATGAATCGCATCTTCGCTGAAACCACGACGGCGCATGCCTTCGAAGTTCATGCTGCGCGCTTCGGCCGGGTTGCCGAACACGGTCACAAACGCCGGAACGTCCTTGCCGATGGCAGTGCCCATGCCGGAAAAACTGTGGGCGCCGATGTGGCAATACTGATGCACCAGGGTGAACCCGGAAAGGATCGCCCAGTCGTCGACATGTACATGCCCGGCCAAAGCCGTGTTGTTGACCAGAATGCAGTGGTTGCCGATCACGCTGTCATGTCCGATGTGGGCATAGGCCATGATCAGGTTGTGATCGCCAAGGGTGGTTTCCGAACGATCCTGAACGGTGCCACGGTGAATCGTCACGCCTTCGCGAATGACGTTGTGATCACCGATCACCAGACGGGTTTCTTCACCCTTGTACTTCAGGTCGGGAGTGTCCTCACCGACCGAGGAAAACTGGTAGATGCGATTGTGCTTGCCGATGCGGGTCGGGCCTTTGAGGACCACGTGCGGCCCGATCACAGTACCCTCGCCGATTTCCACACCTGCGCCGATGATCGACCACGGGCCGACCTCGACGCCGTCAGCCAGAACGGCCGACGGATCGATGATTGCGCGAGGGTCAATCAAACTCATAGCTTGCGTTCCGCACAGATGATTTCAGCCGAGCAAACCGGTTTGCCGTCGACCGAAGCCTGGCATTCGAATTTCCAGATCTGACGCTTGCAGCTGATGAACTTGGCTTCAAGGATCAGTTGATCGCCCGGCAGCACTGGCTGACGGAAACGCAGCTTGTCGGAACCGACGAAGTAGTAAAGGGTGCCATCGGCCGGTTTCACGTCGAGCATTTTGAAACCGAGGATCCCGGCAGCCTGGGCCATCGCCTCGATGATCAGCACGCCTGGCATGATTGGATGCGCAGGGAAGTGACCATTGAAGAATGGCTCATTGATGCTGACATTCTTGTAGGCGCGAATGCGCTTGCCTTCAGTGTCCAGTTCCACCACCCGGTCCACCAGCAGGAACGGGTAACGGTGAGGCAGGTATTCGCGAATCTCGTTGATGTCCATCATTTCGGGGGGAAGCCTATGTAAAGATTGGGAGCGCGACTGACGCGCACTCCTCTAGCAAATCAAGGAGGCAGTCTAGAGGCTGTGCACACTTGATATGGAAATGGTATCAGCCATCAGATGAAGCATTACTGCCGGGGGTCACTTCCCCAACGCGCTTTTCCAACTGCTTCAAACGTCGCGCGATGTCATCGAGCTGACGGATGCGGGCCGCGCTTTTGCGCCATTCGGCCGCCGGCTGCATGGCTGTGCCGGAAGAATAGGCGCCTGGCTCGGTAATCGAGTGGGTCACCATGGTCATCCCGGTCAGGAAAACGTTGTCGCAAATATCGATGTGCCCCACCAGACCGACGCCACCGGCGAGCATGCAGTGCTTGCCGATCTTGGTGCTGCCGGAGATACCGACACACGCCGCCATGGCGGTGTGATCACCGACCTGGACGTTGTGCGCGATCTGGATCTGGTTGTCGAGCTTCACGCCATTGCCGATCACGGTATCCGCCAGCGCACCACGGTCGATGGCGGTGTTCACGCCGATCTCGACATCGTCACCGATGGTCACGCCGCCGATCTGCGCGATCTTCTGCCAGACACCTTTCTCATTGGCAAAACCGAAGCCTTCACCACCGAGCACGGCACCGGACTGGATCACCACCCGCTTGCCGATGCGCACGTCGTGGTACAGCGTCACCCGCGGAGCGAGCCAGCCGCCCTCGCCGATTTCACTGCGGGCACCAATGACGCAATGGGCGCCCAGGGTGACCTGTGCACCGATGCGCGCACCGGCCTCGATCACCACAAACGGACCGATGCTGGCGCTTGGATCAACCACCGCATCCGGCGCAATCACCGCCGTGGGATGAACACCCGCAGTGGCTTTCGGTTTGGGATCGAACAGGTGAGAGATACGCGCATAAGCCAGATAAGGATCCGGCACCACCAGCGCATTGCCGGCAAAACCTTCGACATCGGCTTCCTTGAGCAATAGCGCAGCCGCCTGGGAACTTGCCAGGTATTTGCGATATTGAGGATTTGCCAGAAAGCTCAACTGAGCTGGGCCAGCCTCCTGCAAGGTGGCTAGCCCAGTAATTTGCGTCTCGGGGTCGCCACGCAGGGTGGCGCCGAGGAACTCGGCCAACTGGCCGAGCTTGATAGTCACGGTCATGGGTTACTTCAGCTGATTCATGCGCTCGATAACCTGGCGCGTGATGTCGTACTGCGGTTTGACATCGATGACTGCGCCACGCTCGAACACCAGGTCAAAACCACCTTTCTTGATGACTTCTTCCACTGCGCTATCCAGTTTCGGCTTCAGTTGCTTGAGCATTTCCCGGTCGGCAACTGCCTTGGCTTCGTTCAGCTCCTTGGACTGGAACTGGAAGTCACGGGCCTTTTGCTTGAATTCAAGCTCCAGACGCTCACGCTCGCCCTGCTGCATCTTGTCGCCACCGGCCATCAGGCGATCCTGAATGCCCTTGGCGCTGCTTTCCAGCGTCTTGAGCTTGGTCAGTTGCGGACCGAATTTCTTCTCGGCATCCACGGCGTATTTCTTGGCCGCGTCGGATTCCAGCAGTGCCATCTGATAGTTCAGAACGGCGATTTTCATGTCGGCGAACGCCGGGCCTGCCACCAGTACGGAGGCCAGGAGAACCAATTGAGTCAACTTACGCACGATGCACTCCTACAAAATCCATTGTCGTTATCTTGGGTCAGACGCTTAGAACGTCTGGCCGAGGGAGAATTGGAACACTTGAGTTTCAGCGTTATCCGGTTTCTTGACCGGCATCGCCAGAGCAAAACTCAGAGGACCCAGTGCGGTGACCCAGGTCACACCCACACCAACGGAACTGGCCATGTTGGTCAGGCTGATGTCATTGCACTTGGTGTTGGACTTCGAACCGTCGGCGTTCACAGTATCTTTGCACTGCGAGTCAAACACGTTACCCACATCCCAGAATACCGAGGTACGCAGGGAGCGCTGATCCTTGACGAATGGCAGCGGGAACAGAACTTCCACACCGCCCTGGATCAGGACGTTACCACCGAACGGCAGCGGATCCTGGTCCGGGTCTGCCAACGTCCCCGGGTTGGTACCCTTACTCGGAGTACTGCGTGGGCCGAGGGTACTGTCCTTGAAGCCGCGAACCGAGTTGAAACCACCAGCATAGTAGTTTTCATAGAAAGGCAAGCCATCGGTCGAACCGTAACCGTCGCCATAACCCAGTTCGGTGTGCAGACGCAGGGTGTAGTTCTCGGTAATCGGCTGGAACAACTGGCCACGGTAGTCGAGCTTGTAGAACGACAGGTCGCTGCCTGGAATGGTGGTTTCCAGGGTCAGGCTCTGCGAGCGACCACGGGTCGGCAACACGCCTTTGTTCAGGGTCGATTCGGACCAGCCGGCCGACGCCTTGAAGTTCAGGTACTGATCGCCTTCCTTTTTAACGAAGTCGAAAATCTCGTCGACGGTGTAGGTACCGGTCTTGATCTTGTCCTGTTGAGCGGACAGACCGAAGGTCAGACGCGAAGTCTCGCTGATCGGGTAGCCAACGTTGACGCCGGCACCCAGGCTGTCTACCGCATAGCTTGCTACGTCGACGTCGAGGTCTTTGTAGTCGGTGGTGCGATAGAACGCGTTGTAACCCAGGCTCACGCCGTCGGCGGTCCAGTAGGGGTCAACGTAGCCGAAGTTGTAGCGGCTCTGGTATTCGCTGCGGGTCAGGCCCACGCTCACACGGTTACCGGTACCCAGGAAGTTGTTCTGGGTGATCGAACCACCGAGGATCAAACCGGCGCTCTGGGCGAAACCGACGCTGGCGGTGATCGAGCCGGAGGCTTGTTCTTCAACGGCGTAGTTCACGTCAACCTGGTCGTCGACACCCGGAACAGCCGGTGTCTCGACGTTCACTTCCTTAAAGAAGCCCAGACGCTCAAGACGGGTCTTGGACTGGTCGATCAGGTAGGTCGAAGCCCAGCCACCTTCCATCTGACGCATTTCGCGACGCAGCACTTCGTCCTCGGACTTGGTGTTGCCACGGAAGTTGATGCGGTTGACGTAGGCGCGCTTGCCCGGATCGACGGCGAACAGGATGTCCACAGTGTGATCGTCGTCATGCGGCTGAGGTATGCCGTTGACGTTGGCGAAGGTGTAACCCTCGTTACCCAGACGGCGCGTGATCAGTTCGGAGGTGGTGGTCATCAGCTTGCGCGAGAACACCTGGCCTTTCTGCACCAGCAACAAAGACTTGACCTGGTCTTCAGGCACCTTCAGGTCACCGCTGAGCTTGACGTCACGAACGGTGTACTTCTCGCCTTCAGTGATGTTGACGGTGATGTAGACGTGTTTCTTGTCCGGGGTGATGGACACCTGGGTCGAAGCGATATCCATGTTGATATAGCCGCGGTCCAGGTAGTAGGAACGCAGACGCTCCAGGTCACCGGAGAGCTTTTCACGGGCGTACTTGTCGTCGTTCTTGAAGAACGACAGCCAGTTGGTGGTTTTCAGCTCGAACAGGTCGATCAAGTCGTCGTCAGGGAAAACCGTGTTGCCCACCACGTTGATGTGCTGGATGGCAGCCACAGTGCCTTCGTTGATCTTCACTTTCAGGGCTACGCGGTTACGCGGCTGCGAGACCACTTCGGTATCAACCGTGGCCGAATAGCGGCCCTGCGCAACGTACTGGCGCTGCAGCTCGTTACGCACACCTTCGAGGGTGGCGCGCTGGAAGATCTCGCCTTCCGATAGTCCGGACTGCTTGAGGCCTTTCATCAGGTCTTCGGTAGAGATCGCCTTGTTACCTTCGATCTCGATACTCGCGACCGACGGACGTTCGACGACCGTGATCACCAGAACGTTGCCTTCGCGGCCCAGCTGGATATCTTGAAAGAAACCGGTTTTGAACAACGCACGAGTGGATTCCACCAGGCGACGATCATCCGCCTGCTCGCCGACGTTCAACGGCAAGGCACCAAAGACGCTACCCGCGGAGACCCGCTGGAGGCCATTGACGCGAATATCAGAGATAGTGAAGGACTCGGCGTGAACTTCGGCGATCATCAATACGGTGAGAACCGCAGTTAGCAGCAGACGTTTCATGAAGTCCTTTCTTATTCCAACTGGCAATAAACAAACTGCCGCAAAATGCGGCAGATTCGCAATTCAGCGAAGCTTTACAGACGGCCCAGATCATTGACCAGAGCAAGCAACATCACTCCGACCACCAAACTGATACCGATCTGCACCCCCCAACCTTGCACCCGATCCGACAAGGGGCGACCACGCACCCACTCAATCAGATAAAACAACAAATGCCCCCCATCCAGTACAGGGATGGGCAGCAAATTCAGAACTCCCAGGCTAATACTCAGATAAGCAAGGAAATTCAGGAAATCAGCAACGCCCGACTGGGCAGAAGCGCCCGCCACTTTAGCAATGGTTATCGGCCCACTCAAGTTTTTTACCGAGAGCTCGCCAAACAGCATTTTCTTCAGTGAGTCCAGCGTCAGGATGCTCATGGTCCAGGTACGTCGGGCACCCTCGCCAATCGCGGCCAACGGGCCATAACTGACCTCGCGGATCATTTCCGGCGGCCAGTCCACGGCTTTTACGCCGGCCCCGAGATAACCGCTCGGCGCTTTGCTTTCGCCGCGCGCCGCCAGGGTCACCGGGACGTCGATTTGAGCACCGTCACGCTCGACGCGCAGCAAGATTTTGGTATCAGGACGCGTACGAACGGTATCGACCACTTGCTGCCAGTCACCCAGCGCCTGGCCATCGAGCGACAGCAAACGGTCGCCGGTTTTCAGACCAGCGGCCTGCGCCGGACCTTTTGGATCGAGCTCGGCCAGCACTGGCGGCAGAGCCGGGCGCCATGGGCGAATCCCCAGCGAGCGAATCGGATCGGGCTCGTCCGCCCCTTTGAGCCAATGATCGAGCGCCAGTTCGCGCGGCGTATCCGCTGTAGAGCCCTGCTCACGCACGAGCAATTGCAGGGCCCCGCTTTCCCCAAGACGACGGACCAACTGCAAATTGACCGCCGCCCAGCCAGAAGTCGGCTCGCCATCAATGGCGACGATTTCCTGACCGGCACTCAAGCCGGCCCTGGCCGCAATGCTACCGGACTCGACGGCACCGATGACCGGACGGATCTGCTCGCTGCCGAGCATGGCCAGCACCCAGAAGAACACCAGAGCCAACAGGAAGTTGGCGATCGGTCCCGCTGCAACAATAGCGATACGCTGGCGAACCGATTTGCGATTGAAGGATTGATGAAGCTGATCGGCCGGGACTTCGCCCTCACGCTCATCGAGCATTTTGACGTAGCCACCCAGCGGAATCGCGGCGACGACAAACTCGGTACCCTGCTTGTCGTGCCAGCGCAGCAAGGGCATGCCGAAGCCCACGGAGAAACGCAAAACCTTGACGCCACAGCGACGCGCGACCCAGAAATGGCCGAATTCGTGAAAGGTGACCAGCACACCCAAAGCGATCAGGGTGCCGGCAATCATATAGAGCGCGCTCATCTACTTTCTCCGCAATCCTGTTCAGTGCCGCGTGAAGCCATGGTCCTGCAACGGCTATCGGCCGTGACGATCAAGCCATTGTTCGGCCAGAATCCGCGCTTTCGCGTCAGCGGTAAACACCGCGTCCAGATCCTCAAGCGCAACCACTGGCTCGAGATTCAGCACATCCTCGATGATACTCGCGATTTCCAGATAACCAACGCGTCCGTCGAGAAACGCCGCGACCGCCACTTCGTTGGCCGCATTGAGCATGGCCGGCGCGCTGTTGCCAGCCTCTGCCGCCTGTCGCGCCAGGCGCAGGCAAGGGAAGCGCTGCTCGTCCGGTGCTTCGAAATCCAGGCGGGCAATGGCAAACAGGTCCAGCGGCGCCACACCCGAGTCGATCCGCTCAGGCCAGGCCAATGCGTTGGCAATCGGCGTGCGCATGTCGGGGTTGCCCAACTGCGCCAATACCGAGCCATCCACATAGTCGACCAGCGAGTGAATCACACTCTGCGGATGAATCACCACCTCGACCTGCGACGGCTTGGCGTCGAACAGCCAGCAAGCCTCGATCAACTCCAGGCCCTTGTTCATCATGCTGGCCGAATCCACCGAGATCTTGCGACCCATGGACCAGTTCGGGTGCGCACACGCCTGATCAGGCGAAACATGCGCCAGTTCGCTCATCGGCGTCTGACGGAAAGGACCGCCCGAAGCCGTCAGCAAAATCCGCCGCACGCCAACAGCGCCCAGACCACGAGAAAAATCCTGCGGCATGCACTGGAAGATCGCGTTGTGTTCGCTGTCGATCGGCAGCAACACCGAACCGCTCTTGTGCACGGCCTGCATGAACAGCGCGCCGGACATCACCAACGCTTCTTTGTTGGCCAGAAGGATTTTCTTCCCGGCCTGCACCGCTGCCAGGGTCGGGCGCAGACCCGCGGCGCCAACGATGGCAGCCATCACGGCATCGACTTCAGGTGCGGAGGCGACCTGGCACAGGCCCTCCTCCCCGACCAATACGCGAGTGGATAAACCGGCAGCACGCAGGTCGTCCTGCAAACCACGCGCCGCGGCCACTTCCGGCACGACTGCGAATTGCGGCACATGGCGCACGCACAAGGCCAGCAACTCGCTCAGGCGCGTGAAGCCGCTCAGTGCGAAAACCTGATAACGCTCAGGATGACGAGCGATGACGTCGAGGGTGCTCAAACCGATCGAGCCGGTAGCCCCCAGAACGGTAATCTGTTGAGGGCGGCTCACGGCGCAGCCATCCACAGCAATACAGCGAAAATCGGGATCGCGGCGGTCAGACTGTCGATGCGATCAAGCACACCGCCATGACCGGGCAGCAGGTTGCTGCTGTCCTTGATGCCGGATTGACGTTTGAACATGCTCTCGGTGAGGTCGCCCACCACCGAAATGAATACGATCAACGCAGCGCCGATCAGGCCCTTGAGCAGCTCGTCAACGGTCCAGTCACGCACCAGGCCGACGATCGCGGTAATCACCAGGCTCAGCGCCAGACCACCGTAAACGCCTTCCCAGCTTTTGCCAGGGCTGACTTGCGGCGCCAGTTTGCGCTTGCCAAAGGCACGGCCGGAGAAATAGGCACCGATATCGGCCCCCCAGACCAGCACCATCACCGCCATGATCAACCAGTTACCCAGCGGGTACTGCTTGATCTGCACCAGCCCTTGCCAGGCCGGCAGCAGGATCAGCAAGCCGATCAGCAGTTTGGTGGCCGCCGTGGACCAGTACTCGCTCGAACGCGGATAGGTCAGCACCAGATAGGTCGCCACCGCCCACCACAACACCGAGGCACCCAACACCCAAGGGGCAAGGCCCGGCAGGACATACATGACGAACAGCATCAGCGCGACGACAGCGGCAAAGCCGACACGGAACGACTGCGCGGTAAAGCCAGCCAGACGCGCCCATTCCCAGGCGCCCAGGCTCACGACCAGACCGATGAACAGCGCAAAACCAGACCCTTCGAGCAGGAAAAACCCGCACAGAGCGATCGGCAGCAGGATCAGCGCAGTGATGATTCGTTGTTTAAGCATTAAACCCGGGCTCCAGCTTCGACCTGTTCGCTCGTTTTACCGAAGCGACGCTGGCGCGAAGCGAAATCGGCCAGCGCGGTGCGCATGGCTTCGTGTTTGAAGTCCGGCCAGAACAGGTCGGAGAAGTACAACTCGGCGTACGCCAGTTGCCACAGCAGGAAGTTGCTGATGCGGTGCTCGCCACCGGTGCGGATGCACAGATCCGGCAATGGCAGGTCGCCGGTGGCCAGACAGGTCTGCAGCAGATCCGGAGTGATATCTTCCGGACGCAGATGCCCGGCCTGGACTTCACGCGCCAGACGCTGCGCCGCTTGGGCGATATCCCACTGACCGCCGTAGTTGGCGGCGATCTGCAGGATAAAGCGGTTGGCACCGGCCGTCATGGCTTCCGCCTCGCGCATCGCCGCCTGAAGCTCAGGGTGGAAGCGCGAGCGATCACCGATGATGCGCAAGCTGATGTTGTTGTCGTTGAGGCGCTTGGCCTCACGACGCAACGCCTTGAAGAACAGATCCATCAAGGCACTGACTTCATCGGCCGGGCGCTGCCAGTTTTCACTGGAAAAGGCGAACAGGGTGAGCACTTCGACCTTGGCCTCGGCGCACACCTCGATTACCGCCCGCACAGCATCCACGCCGGCTTTATGCCCGGCAACACCCGGCATAAAGCGTTTTTTCGCCCAGCGATTGTTGCCATCCATGATGATCGCGACATGGCGCGGCACCGCGGACGGCGCAGACTGCTTGGTCTTGTCCATTTAAAACTCGACCCTTATACGGCCATCAGGTCTTTTTCTTTCTCGTCCGTGGCCTTGGTGATCTGGGCCTCGAAGTCCTTGGTCAGCTTGTCGATATCAGCGGTGGCACGACGCTCTTCGTCTTCGCTGATTTCTTTATCCTTGACCAGTTTTTTCAGCTCGCCCAGCGCATCACGACGGATATTGCGCACAGCAACACGCGCATCTTCGGCTGCTGCACGCGCCTGCTTGGTGAAGCCTTTACGGGTTTCTTCGGTCAGGGCAGGCATGGAGATCAGCAGCAGTTCACCCAGGTTGGTCGGGTTCAGGTTCAGACCGGCGCTCTGGATCGCTTTGTCGACGGCCGCCAGCATGTTGCGCTCGAAAGCGACGACTTGCAGGGTGCGGGAGTCTTTTACAGTGATGTTGGCCACTTGAGTGATGGAAGTGTCTGCGCCGTAGTACGGCACCATCACGCTGCCCAGGATGCTTGGGTGAGCCTTGCCGGTACGAATCTGGCCGAATGCATGGGCCAGAGAGTCCAGGGATTTCTGCATGCGCTCTTGAGCGTCTTTCTTGATTTCGTTGATCATTGTTGACCTTCCTCGATCAGAGTGCCTTCAGCGCCGCCATGCACGATGTTCAGCAGGGCGCCGGGCTTGTTCATGTTGAATACGCGCAGCGGCATTTTGTGGTCGCGGCACAGGCAAATCGCTGTCAGATCCATTACACCCAGCTTGCGATCCAGCACTTCATCATAAGTCAGATGATCGAACTTCTCGGCATGCGGGTCTTTGAACGGGTCAGCGGTATAGACGCCATCGACCTTGGTCGCCTTCAGCACGACGTCAGCGTCGATCTCGATGGCGCGCAGGCAGGCTGCCGAATCCGTGGTGAAGAACGGATTACCGGTACCGGCGGCAAAAATCACCACGTCCTTGGAGTTCAGGTGGCGCATGGCTTTGCGGCGATCATAGTGATCGGTCACGCCAACCATGGAAATGGCCGACATCACGATGGCCGAGATATTGGCACGTTCCAGCGCATCACGCATGGCCAGGGCGTTCATCACAGTGGCCAGCATGCCCATGTGGTCGCCTGTCACCCGATCCATGCCAGCCTTGCTCAAGGCCTCGCCACGGAACAGGTTGCCACCGCCGATCACCAGACCGACCTGTACGCCGATGCCGACCAGTTGGCCGACTTCCAGCGCCATCCGATCCAGCACTTTTGGATCGATCCCGAACTCTTCCGAGCCCATCAGGGCCTCGCCGCTAAGCTTGAGTAGAATGCGTTTATAGCGAGCCTGATAACCACTGCCCTGCTGAGCCATTGCGAATCTCTCCTGCGGCGTATTTAAAAAATTCTTTGCAAGCTGTTTTACAGCTGGCGTTCACTCTAGCTTGGCGCTGCTTCAGCGCCATCGGAACCTGGCTTTGTAAGTCAGTTCCCAGTGGAAACCAATAAAAAATTGGTAACCCCATCTGAAAAGAGGCTGCGCGCGTGAGCGGGCAGCCTCTTTCGGGCGACAGTTGAAAAACCGTCTTATTGCTTGGCGGCAGCCAGCTGGGCAGCAACTTCTTCAGCGAAGTTGTCGACCGGCTTCTCGATGCCTTCGCCTACTTTGAAGTAGGTGAAGGAAACGATTTCTGCGCCGCCTTTCTTGGCCAGCTCGCCAACCTTGATTTCAGGGTTCTTGACGAACGCCTGCTCAACCAGGCTCGCTTCTGCCAGGAACTTGCTGATACGGCCTTTGACCATGTTCTCAACAATGTTTTCTGGCTTGCCTTTGATCTTCTCTTCGTTCAGCTGCAGGAACACAGCTTTTTCACGCTCGATCGCTTCAGCCGAAACTTGCGAAGGCAGCAGGAACTCAGGGTTGCTCGCAGCGACGTGCATCGCGATGTCTTTGGCCAGCTCGACGTCACCGCCTTTCAGAGCCACAACAACACCGATCTTGTTGCCGTGCAGGTAAGAACCTACAACGTCACCTTCGATACGGGTCAGACGACGGATGTTGACGTTTTCGCCTACTTTGGCAACCAGTGCTTCGCGAGCAGCTTCTTGCGAAGCGATCAGCGGAGCAGCGTCGGTCAGCTTGTCAGCGAAAGCTTTTTCAACGCTGGCAGCAACGAAGTTCTTGAAGTCGTCTTGCAGAGCCAGGAAGTCGGTCTGCGAGTTCACTTCCAGGATAACGGCAGCTTTACCGTCGTCCTTGATTGCGATTGCGCCTTCAGCGGCAACGTTGCCAGCCTTTTTCGCAGCCTTGATCGCGCCCGAAGCACGCATGTCATCAATGGCTTTTTCGATGTCGCCGTCAGCCTTTTCCAGGGCTTTCTTGCAGTCCATCATGCCTTCGCCGGTACGCTCGCGCAGTTCTTTAACCAACGCTGCAGTAATTGCTGCCATTTTCAAATTCCTCTTGGATAGGTTTTCAACCATTCCACCCGATCGAACGGGCGTTCAATTCTTCCCGAATCACCTTGTACCCGCCGCACGTTACAGATGCAGGGGCTGCGCCACCAGACACGGGCGCCAACAAACGGTTTTCGAGGTGGCAAAAAGGGGGCCAAGCCCCCTTTTTGCTTACTGAGTCAACGCCAGGGCGTCAATTACTCAGCTGCAGCCTGAGTTTCTTCAGCTGCGAACTCAACAGTGCCGCCAGCAACATTGTTGCGACCACGGATCACTGCGTCAGCCATCGAACCCATGTACAGCTGGATAGCGCGGATTGCGTCATCGTTGCCTGGGATGATGTAGTCAACGCCTTCCGGGCTGCTGTTGGTATCGACAACGCCGATGACCGGGATGCCCAGCTTGTTGGCTTCGGTGATCGCGATGCGCTCGTGGTCAACGTCGATCACGAACAGTGCGTCTGGCAGACCGCCCATGTCCTTGATGCCGCCCAGGGAGCGATCCAGCTTTTCCAGGTCACGGGAGCGCATCAGCGCTTCTTTCTTGGTCAGCTTGGCGAAAGTACCGTCTTCGGCTTGAACTTCAAGGTCACGCAGACGCTTGATGGAAGCACGAATGGTTTTGAAGTTGGTCAGCATGCCGCCCAACCAGCGGTGATCGACGTACGGCGAACCGCAACGTGCTGCTTCTTCAGCAACGATCTTGCCAGCGGAACGCTTGGTGCCGACGAACAGAATCTTGTTTTTGCCCTGGGCCAGACGCTCTACGAAAGTCAGAGCTTCGTTGAACATTGGCAGGGTTTTTTCAAGGTTGATGATGTGAATCTTGTTACGCGCGCCGAAAATGTACTTACCCATTTTCGGATTCCAGTAACGGGTTTGGTGACCGAAGTGCACACCGGCCTTCAGCATATCGCGCATGTTGACTTGGGACATGATAGTTCCTTAATAAGTCGGGTTTGGCCTCCACGTATCCCAATGACCAACCAGTGGCATAAAGCCAAAAGCACCCAGGTCATCGTGTCGACACGTGTGTGGATTTAAGCTTTTCGGGGTATCCCCGGAAAGCGGCGCATTTTATACCACAGGGTGCGCAGAAACGGAACCCGGAATCTGTAATCGCACCAAGGACATGGGCGCAGCCCCCTTGGAATCGCCTTCAGGCGCACCATTGTATAGACAGACGCGATGCACGCAGGCGCGGATTTGCTCCTTCCGTCTGATAGAATCGCGTTTTTCAGGGTCGCAAATCCAACACTTGCCACCCTCTCCGTATCAGTAAGCGCCGCCGAGCGCAGAGAGAGCCTGTATGACCGTCAACCTCAAAACCCCCGAGGACATCGCTGGCATGCGAGTCGCCGGCAAACTGGCCGCCGATGTGCTGGAAATGATTGCCGAACATGTCAAACCGGGTGTTACCACCGATCAACTGAACCAGATCTGCCACGACTACATCGTCAACGTGCAGCAGGCCATCCCTGCCCCGCTCAACTACAAGGGTTTTCCGAAGTCGATCTGCACCTCGATCAATCACGTGGTCTGCCACGGCATCCCGAATGACAAGCCGCTGAAAAATGGCGACACGCTGAACATCGACGTCACCGTAATCAAGGATGGCTACCACGGCGACACCAGCCGCATGTTCCACGTCGGTGAAGTGCCGGTCTGGGCCGAACGCCTGTCGCAGGTCACTCAGGAGTGCATGTACAAGGCGATCGAAATCGTCAAACCTGGCTGCCGCCTTGGCGACATCGGTGAAGTCATCCAGAAGCACGCGGAAAAGAACGGTTTCTCGGTGGTTCGCGAATTCTGCGGCCACGGCATCGGCAAGGTGTTCCACGAAGAACCGCAGATCCTGCACTACGGCCGCGCCGGCACCGGCATGGAACTGAAGGCTGGCATGACCTTCACCATCGAACCGATGATCAACCAGGGCAAGGCCGACACCAAGGTACTGGGTGACGGCTGGACCGCGATCACCAAAGACCGCAAGCTCTCGGCACAGTGGGAACACACCCTGCTGGTGACCGACACTGGCTACGAGATCTTCACCCTGCGCGCCGACGACACCATCCCGCGCGTCTCGGCCTGATCCCAAGAACGCTCCCAGCCTTATAGAAGGAAAGCCAATCGATGCCGCAGGTGGATCCCGAACTGTTCGACCGCGGCCAGTTCCAGGCTGAACTGGCCCTGAAAGCGAGTCCCATCGCGGCGTTCAAGAAGGCGATCCGCCAGGCGCGCGAGGTCCTCGACACGCGTTTTCGCAGCGGCCGCGACATCCGCCGGCTGATCGAAGACCGTGCCTGGTTCGTCGACAACATCCTGCAAAAAGCCTGGGAGCAGTTCAACTGGAGCGAAGACGCCGACATCGCGCTGGTCGCGGTCGGCGGCTACGGCCGTGGTGAGTTGCACCCCTATTCCGACATCGACCTGCTGATCCTGCTGGACAGCGCCGACCACGAAGTTTTCCGCGATTCCATCGAGCGTTTTCTGACGCTGCTGTGGGACATCGGTCTGGAGGTCGGGCAGAGCGTGCGTTCGGTCGACGAATGCGCCGAAGAGGCCCGCGCCGACCTGACCGTGGTCACCAACCTCATGGAAAGCCGCACCATTTGCGGCCCCGAGCGTCTGCGCCAGCGCATGCTCGATGTCACCAGCACCGCACACATGTGGCCGGCCAAGGAGTTCTTCCTGGCCAAGCGCGCCGAGCAGAAGGCCCGCCACCACAAGTACAACGACACCGAATACAACCTGGAACCCAACGTCAAAGGCTCGCCCGGCGGCCTGCGGGATATCCAGACGATTCTGTGGGTGGCCCGGCGTCAGTACGGCACCCTGAACCTGCGCGCCCTCGCCGGCGAAGGTTTCCTGGTCGAGAGCGAAAACGCGCTGCTGGCCTCCTCCCAGGAATTCCTCTGGAAAGTCCGTTACGCCCTGCACATGCTCGCCGGGCGCTCGGAAGACCGCCTGCTGTTCGACCATCAGCGGACCATCGCCGGCCTGCTGGGTTTTGAAGGTGACGACGCCAAACAGGCCGTCGAAAACTTCATGCAGCAATACTTCCGCGTGGTGATGAGCATCGCCCAGCTCAGCGACCTGATCATCCAGCACTTCGAGGAAGTGATCCTCGCCCCGGAAGACGAGGCACCGCCGCAGCCGATCAACTCGCGTTTCCAGTTGCACGACGGCTACATCGAAGCACGTAACGACAACGTGTTCCGCCGCACGCCGTTCGCCATGCTCGAGATCTTCGTGCTGATGGCCCAGCAGCCGGAAATCAAAGGCGTGCGCGCCGACACCATTCGTCTGCTGCGGGAAAACCGGCATCTGATCGACGACAATTTCCGCAACGACATCCGCAATACCAGCCTGTTCATCGAGCTGTTCAAGTGCAAGATCGGCATCCATCGCAACCTGCGGCGGATGAACCGTTACGGCATTCTCGGGCGTTACCTGCCGGAGTTCGGCTTTATCGTCGGACAGATGCAGCATGACCTGTTCCACATCTATACGGTCGATGCGCACACCCTGAACCTGATCAAGCACCTGCGTAAGTTGCAGTACAGCCAGGTGTCGGAAAAATTCCCGCTGGCGGCCAAACTCATGGCCAAACTGCCCAAGCCCGAACTCATTTACATGGCCGGTCTGTATCACGACATCGGCAAGGGCCGGCATGGCGATCATTCGGACATCGGCGCGGTCGATGCCGAAGCGTTCTGTCAGCGCCATCAGTTGCCGGTGTGGGACAGCCGCCTGATCGTCTGGCTGGTGCAGAACCACCTGGTGATGTCGACCACCGCACAGCGCAAGGATCTGTCCGATCCGCAGGTGATCCACGATTTCGCGCAGATCGTCGGTGACGAAACCCGTCTGGACTATCTGTATGTGCTGACCGTGGCCGACATCAACGCGACCAATCCGACGCTGTGGAACTCCTGGCGCGCGAGCCTGTTGCGCCAGCTCTACACCGAGACCAAACGCGCGCTGCGCCGTGGCCTGGAAAACCCGGTGGATCGCGAAGAGCAGATCCGCCAGACCCAGAGCGCGGCACTGGACATTCTGGTGCGCGGCGGCACCGACCCGGACGACGTCGAGCAGTTGTGGGCGCAGTTGGGCGATGACTATTTCCTCCGTCATACCGCCGGCGACGTCGCCTGGCACAGTGACGCGATCCTGCAGCAGCCGGCCGATGGCGGCCCGCTGGTGCTGATCAAGGAAACCACCCAACGCGAATTCGAGGGTGGCACGCAGATCTTCATCTACGCCCCGGATCAGCACGATTTCTTCGCCGTGACCGTGGCCGCGATGGACCAGCTCAACCTGAACATTCACGACGCCCGGGTCATCACCTCGAGCAGCCAGTTCACCCTCGACACCTACATCGTGCTCGACACCGACGGCGACTCGATCGGCGACAACCCGGCGCGGGTCAAACAGATTCGCGACGGTCTGACCGAAGCCCTGCGCAACCCCGACGACTACCCGACGATCATCCAGCGCCGGGTGCCGCGCCAGCTCAAGCACTTCGCCTTTGCACCACAGGTGACGATCCACAACGACGCCCAGCGTCCGGTGACGGTGCTGGAACTCACCGCTCCTGACCGCCCGGGCCTGCTGGCGCGGATCGGCGGGATCTTCCTCGAGTTCGACCTGTCGCTGCAGAACGCCAAGATTGCGACCCTGGGCGAACGCGTGGAAGACGTGTTCTTCATCACCGACGCCCACAACCAGCCGCTCTCCGACCCGCTGCTGTGCAGCCGCTTGCAGGACGCAATCGTCGAGCAACTGAGCGTCAATCAGGAACCGGATATCAAGCTTTCGCGCATCAGTATTTGATCCAGCAACTTCCCCCCTGTGGGAGCGGGCTTGCTCGCGAAAGCGGTGTGTCAGGCAACACATCATTCAATGACACACCGCTTTCGCGAGCAAGCCCGCTCCCACATTGAACGAGGCCCAAATGAACAACGCTCTGAACCAGCTCCAGCCCTACCCGTTCGAAAAGCTCCGCGCGCTGCTTGGCACGGTCACGCCGAACCCGGACAAACGCCCGATCGCCCTGTCGATCGGCGAGCCGAAACACCGCTCGCCAAGCTTTGTCGCCGAAGCGCTGGCGAACAATCTGGATCAGATGGCGGTGTATCCGACCACCCTCGGCATCCCGGCCCTGCGCGAAGCCATCGCCGGCTGGTGCGAACGTCGCTTCGGCGTGCCAAGCGGCTGGATCGATCCGGCGCGCAATGTGCTGCCGGTCAACGGTACCCGCGAAGCGCTGTTCGCCTTCACCCAGACCGTGGTCAACCGTGGCGACGATGCGCTGGTGGTCAGCCCGAACCCGTTCTATCAGATCTACGAAGGCGCAGCGTTCCTCGCCGGGGCCAAGCCGCACTACCTGCCATGCCTGGACGAAAACGGCTTCAACCCGGATTTCGATGCGGTCTCGCCGGACATCTGGAAACGCTGCCAGATCCTGTTCCTGTGCTCGCCGGGCAACCCGACCGGCGCACTGATCCCGGTCGACGTGCTGAAAAAACTCATCGCCTTGGCCGACGAATACGATTTCGTGATCGCCGCCGACGAGTGCTACAGCGAACTGTACTTCGACGAACAGACCCCGCCGCCAGGCCTGCTAAGCGCCTGCGTCGAACTGGGCCGCAAGGACTTCAAGCGTTGCGTGGTGTTCCACAGCCTGTCCAAGCGCTCCAACCTGCCGGGCCTACGCTCCGGTTTCGTCGCCGGTGACGCCGATATCCTCAAGGGCTTCCTGCTGTATCGCACCTACCACGGCTGCGCGATGCCGGTGCAAACCCAACTGGCCAGCGTTGCCGCATGGAATGACGAAGTGCATGTACGCGCCAACCGTGCGCTGTACCGCGAGAAGTTTGACGCAGTCCTGGCAATTCTCAGCCCGGTGATGGATGTGCAGCGCCCGGATGGCAGCTTCTACCTGTGGCCGAACGTGGCCGGCGACGATGCTGCCTTCTGCCGCGACCTGTTCGAACAGGAACACGTGACCGTGGTGCCGGGCTCTTATCTGTCGCGAGATGTGGACGGCGTCAATCCGGGGGCCGGGCGTGTGCGCATGGCGCTGGTCGCGCCACTGGCCGAGTGTGTCGAGGCCGCAGAGCGGATTCGCGCGTTCGTCACTCGCCAGTCCTAAGCACCTTTACCGTGCCAGTTCTGCTGGCACGGTAACCCGTCATAAAACCGCACACATATTCAATTTACCCACTCAAGTTCAGTCACTAGCATCCCTCATTCAAAGCGACTTGCCGGGAACACCAAGCAACCCGACAAGTTAAACCTGAAGAATGAAAACATGGATGTTCAGTTATGCACTCAACATGGCTTCACCCACGCAGAAAATCTGAAAGCACGCAGATATCCCGGCCTCTGAAACACGCTCGGGAGTTTCAGAAACATGTGGGCTAAAAACAATCCGGCGAAATTCTGGACACCCGGCTGCACACTTCGCATCGCCTTCCTCAATGGCACGCAAGAATTCAAGGACGCAACCATCGCCGCCGCCAGCAACTGGTTGCCGCACATTAATTTGAAGTTTGATTTCGTCGAAGGTGAAGCGGGCGATATCCGCATACTCAGCCAGGAAGGAACGTTTTCTTCATTTATTGGTACCGATGCCCGGTTATTCCCCGATGAGCCCACCATGAGACTCTGGCCCCACCCAGCCGACAGCGCACGTTACTTCGCAGCCAATGTAATGCACGAGTTCGGCCACATGCTTGGCGCAGAGCATGAGCAAACCAACCCCACGGCAAACATCCCTTGGAACATGCCTGCCATTTATGAGGAACATGAATTAACTGCCAACCCGGAAGAAGACGACTACCGGGCCAGCGTGACACGCAAACGCCTGCACGACTGGTACTTTGATCGCGGCAATCCCGACGAAAGCATCTATTCGGCGTACGATCGAACGTCGATCATGCACTATCGCATCAAGCAGTCCTGGACCCTCGGTGACTTCCAGCTCTTCATTAATCTGGATCTCAGCGAACAGGACAAGATCTTCATGTCGAACGCTTATCCTTACCCGGTGAGTGAGTGAACTTACCCCCTCAGGCTATTTGACCTGCCCCAGATTCGCCTCGCTCAAATCAAGTTCGCCCAATACTTCTCTGAGCACGTCATCACCAATCTGGTGATGACGGCTCAGGCTATACAACTCCAGGCGCTGCGCGCGCAGTGCCTTCAAGCGCAAACGGCGTTCCAGCAGATCCATCTGGAACGCCAGCGCCTGGGCTTCAGCCGAATCGTTGAACACCTCAAGCTGATGCCGATATTCGGACATGATCCGCGCCTTGAGTTCAGCCGAAAGCGCCGCCTGCGCGGCATCCTGCGGCGCAACTTCTTCGGTTTCCAGCGCATGGATTGCTGCTTCGGCGGTCTTGCGCCAGGCATCGCGCACTTCTTGACGACGCTTGTCGTCCGGACTTTTTTCGATACCGCGCAACAGCAACGGCAAGGCGATGCACGCCACAATCAGCGACAACAGGATCACCCCGGCGGCAATAAAGATCAGCAGATCACGCTCGGGAAACGCCTCAGCCCCCATCAGCATCGGCACCGACATCACACCGGCCAGCGTCACCGCGCCGCGCACACCGCCAACGGTCAGCAACCAGCAGGAGCGCGCCGTGGGTACTTGCGTCAGGTCACCCTTGCCGCGCAACCGCCGCAGCAGCACCGACAAACGCCAGATGCTCTGCACCCAGATAAAGCGCAGCAGCACCAGCGCGAGGAAAATCGCCACCACGTCGAGGCCGCGATACAGCAGGGTCGGCCACAACGTCGGTTCGTGGCTGACCACGGCTTTGATGATGTCCGGCAATTGCAGGCCCAGCAGCAGGAAGATCAGACCGTTGAAGGCGAACTCCAGCAATGACCAGACGCTACGGTTGAGCAGACGGGTGCTGGTCTGCCGTGGCAACAGATCGAGCCAGCTCTGCATCATCCCCGCCGCGACGGCCGAAAGAATCCCCGATGCACCCAGTCGCTCGGCCAGTACATAAGCGGCGAACGGCAACAGCAACATGAACACCACATGGGTGGCCGGATCGTCCCAGCCACGGGCAATCATCCATGCGCGCAAACGCCCGACCAGCCAGCTCAGCCCGACACCGACCGCCAGCCCGCCGACCGCCACCAGCACGAAGGTCAGGCTGGCATTGGCCAGCGAGAACACCCCGGTCACTGCCGCGACGAGGGCAAACTTGAACGTCACCAGACCCGAGGCGTCGTTCATCAGCGCCTCGCCCTGCAACATGTGCATCAGCGGCGTCGGCAAACGGTTTTGCGAAATGGCCGAGACGGCCACGGCGTCGGTCGGCGACAGCACGGCGGCCAGCGCGAAGGCTACCGGCAGCGGAATGCTCGGCAACAGCCAGTGAATGAAGTACCCGGCGCCGACCACGGTGAACAGCACCAGGCCCACCGCCAGCGTCAGGATCGGCCCACGCAAATGCCAGAACTCGCGTTTGGGCATGCGCCAGCCGTCGGAAAACAGCAGCGGCGGCAGGAACAGAAACAGGAACAGTTCCGGATCCAGCGCCACGTGCAGGCCCAGTGTCGGCCAGGCCAGCAAGGCACCGGCGGCGATTTGCACGAGGGGTAGCGGCAGCGGGATGACCCGTCCAACCAGACGCGAAACGCTGACCAGCATCAGCAGGATAAGGACGGTGTAAGCGGTTTGCATAAAGCGGAAATCTCAGGCAATCGACAGCGTTGAACTGCCATATTAGCCGCTTAGGATGCGTCTGACCGTTGCACCTATGTCGCACGCCCGCAACGCCATTCCAATGTGGGAGCGAGCTTGCTCGCGAATACGGTGTGTCATTAACAGAGATTTTGACTGACACGGCCCCTTCGCGAGCAAGCTCGCTCCCACAGGGTTTTGCATTGCCAAATGAAGCCGGGCGCCGCGAAACCGTTTGGTCATGGCATAATCCGACACCATTTTTTTCCAGCACCTGTAAAGGGGGCGATTCCTTGACCGTTTCAAGTAAAACGTTGCACCTTTTCGGCATCAAAGCCTGCGACACCATGAAGAAGGCGCGCACCTGGCTCGATGAACACGCTGTCAGCTACGACTTCCACGATTACAAAATCGCCGGTATCGACCGTGAGCACCTGACCCAATGGTGTGACGAGCACGGCTGGCAAACGGTGTTGAACCGTGCAGGCACGACCTTTCGCAAACTCGACGACGAACGTAAAGCCGATCTCGACCAGTCGAAAGCCATCGAACTGATGCTCGCTCAACCCTCGATGATCAAGCGCCCGGTGCTCGATCTCGGTGACCGAACCCTGATTGGCTTCAAGCCAGACATCTACGCGGCCGCACTCAAGTAAGCAGCCCGTCACTTATTGCTAGAGGTATTCACATGTCCAACTCTCTGTTCAGCATCGCCTTTGGTGTCGGCACTCAGAACCGTCAAGGCGCGTGGCTGGAAGTGTTCTACGCTCAGCCACTGCTCAATCCGTCGGCCGAACTGGTCGCCGCCGTTGCGCCGATCCTCGGTTACACCGAAGGCAACCAGGCCATCACCTTCACCACCGCGCAAGCTGCGCAACTGGCTGAAGCGGTCAAAGGCATCGACGCCGTTCAAGGCAAGCTGCTGACCCGTCTGGCCGAGAGCCACAAGCCGCTGGTCGCCACCCTGCTGGCCGAAGACGCACAACTGACCTCGACGCCTGAGGCCTACCTCAAGCTGCACCTGCTGTCGCATCGTCTGGTCAAGCCGCACGGCGTAAGCCTGGCCGGGATTTTCCCGCTGCTGCCGAACGTGGCATGGACCAGCCAGGGCGCAATCGACCTGAGCGAACTGGCCGAAATGCAACTCGAAGCGCGTCTGCGCGGCGAGCTGCTGGAAGTGTTCTCGGTGGACAAGTTCCCGAAAATGACCGACTACGTGGTGCCGGCCGGCGTGCGTATCGCTGACGCGGCACGTCTGCGTCTGGGCGCTTACGTGGGCGAAGGCACCACCGTGATGCACGAAGGCTTCATCAACTTCAACGCCGGCACCGAAGGCCCGGGCATGATCGAAGGCCGCGTGTCCGCTGGCGTGTACGTCGGCAAGGGTTCGGACCTGGGCGGCGGCTGCTCGACCATGGGCACCCTGTCGGGTGGCGGCAACATCGTGATCAAGGTCGGCGAAGGCTGCCTGATCGGCGCCAACGCCGGTATCGGTATTCCGTTGGGCGACCGCAACACCGTCGAGTCGGGCCTGTACGTGACCGCCGGCACCAAGGTGGCGCTGCTGGACGAGCACAACAACCTGGTCAAGGTGGTGAAGGCGCGTGAACTGGCCGGTCAGACCGACCTGTTGTTCCGTCGCAACTCGGAAACCGGTGCCGTGGAGTGCAAAACCCACAAATCGGCGATCGAGCTGAACGAAGCGCTGCACGCTCACAACTAAGCAGCCACCCAATCCCCCTGTGGGGGGGGGGGGGGGGGGGGGGGGGGGGGGGGGGGGGGGGGGGGGGGGGGGGGGGGGGG